>JAYTAK010000268.1:0-10411 GCA_043737515.1 Candidatus Kuenenia sp.
CGATTCGAGCTGCGGATCCAGACTGGGGTCGCTGCAGGCACGGCAGGCGCGCCGGAACGCGGATTCCTGAGTCGGGTCGTAAATAAACAGCAGCGCTTCCGACTTCGCCATGTGATCGATCACGGGAGTCTGTGACGTCACGGCTCCCGGCAGGAAGTGCTCTCCGGCGTTATCGTACAGACAGACCATCCGTGACACTTCTCGACGTCGACCATGCAGCGGGTGAGTTTCGTCCGGCTGAACCGAATACAAATAGGGGCGCGACATCAGCAGGTCCTGGCCGCCGACATGCGTTTGGCAATATGACTTTCCTGTCTCCTGGGTCTTTTCGAGTTTGACGAGCTTCGTGTGATCTTCGTAGTCAAACAGCGTCTTCACATATTCGGTCATCAATTGATTGGCACGAGGGGCCGCATTCTCAAACCGCAGATGAAACTGCTTGCTCAGGATGGCCCCCACCGAGTGAATCATGGTAGCGAGATAAAACGACTTGCCCGATGACGGAGCCCCCAGGATCGAAAGAAACAGCGGTTCCATTTCCAGCAGGCCGCGATTGACAATCGCATGACAGCGGGGGCAGGCCAGTTCCTGACAAGCCTCCCCCTGCTCATCCAGTGCTCGTCCATCGACCGTGAAGAGCGTCGGAAGAAACCTACGATACTCTGCCGCGCCAGCTCGGGAATCACCGATCAGACTGCTATGCGTCGCCACCCACAGAATTTCCTCCGGCGGAAATCTGTTCCAGCAGGTCGGACAGGTGACCAGCGGCAAGAGTGAAATGGACCGTTCCGAGTCAGCCATTGCTCAGGCATCACCTTTCTCATGCGGGGCAGTTGCTCGTGGGATAAGCTTCCAGCTTGTCATGGCCGTTCCAGTTTTCGAATCATGTGCTTGAGCATAAGATACTCTTGCCGCAGCACCAGATTCAACTTGCGGGAAGCAGAATCCTCTGCAGAACCTGATTGATCGGGTGGCCGGGGCTGGACTGAGCGGAGCGAAGGAAGCCCCGGGGTTTCGGGCTGGCGCCCTCCAACCCCGGCCACCCATCAATCCAATGCTGACAAAGCACTACCACCATTCAACAGATGCACCCGCACACATTATCCAAAACTTCTCGGATAGCCTCCAACGGGATTTCACTGATACAATCCCCAGAATGCGTCAGGGGCCAGTTTGGCGCTGAATCAGGCATCGCCTCGCCACAAACCAACTGACAAGACTGTTCGCCGCTCAAAAAGTGTCCTTTCATGCGACTTCCCGATGCTTCACTTCGACGAACTCCGCTTCGCTTTAATATCACACCCATGATCGATGTGGTGTTTCTGTTAATCATTTTCTTTCTGGTGGCCAGCTACTTTATTCGCAGTGAGCAATCGCGGGAAGTGGATCTGCCGGTTGCGTCCAAAGGCCAGTCGGATGAAATCTCATCACCGCATCGGCTGACGATTACGATCGAACCTGACGGGCACCTGTCGATCGGCGGCATCCGGATGTCAGAGCAGCAGGTCCTGCAGCGCATCGAAGAACTCAACGCAGCCGAACCTGTTGACAGGAAGCAGCCGGAAGTTCGGATTCGTTCCGATCGCAACGCGAAGTTCAGTTCCATTCGAACGTTAATCGAGCATTGTGCCGCTCACAACATCCGCAGTATCCGCTTTGCCGTCACTTTGCCGCAGCCGTGAGCGGCCAGTCGAAACAATCCAGCAACGATGAAAATCCCATCTCGACCAAACCGCAGTAACTCGCTCGACGGCGACACGATGACGCCGATGATCGATGTCGTCTTTCTGCTGCTGGTGTTCTTTATTTGTGCATCCGTTGGCAGCACAGCGGACAAGTTGCTGCCCGCCGAATTGAACGGGAACAGCGCGCCGTCGATCGAGGCTGTAGCCTCGGTGGAACCGGAAAAATGGGAACATCCGCCGGTTCAGATTCGCATCGAACCGTCAGCCGCAGGCAACAATCCGATTGCCGTTTTTCTGGACGAACAACCGCTGCCCGGCATCGAAGTGCTGTCTCAGCGACTCACCCTTCTCGGCAGCGCCGACCCGGCGACTCGGATTATTCTGAACGTCAATGATGACGTGGAAGTCCAGCAGTTTATTCTGATCTACGACCTGTGTCAGAAGCTGAAGTTCGAGAACGTGTCGTTCGCGGTACGGCAGAAGAAATAGACTTTCATAGTCATCGACGACGAACAGCGGACGCGGCTCATCAATTCCAGATCCGGGTCACGCCATACTGATCGAACATCGCATCGGCAGTGACGACAGGCATCGTTTCTAACAGCGATTGAGCGATCAACAGGCGGTCGAAAGGGTCTTTGTGATGGATTGGCAACGATTCGATGAATACCACATGGGCCAGTTCGATTCCCAATAGATCAAACTTGTTTGCCGCAAGTTCCCGAGGCAGGAAGACTGAAGCGGACTCACCGAGATCCAGTTTCTTGAGCCCGACCTTGATGGCAATCTCCCAACAGGTGGCAACGCTCACGAACTTTCGGTTGGCAGGGTCTTCGATCGTCGCTTTGGCATTCGGCACTAGCTGCCTGTCGTCGTTCAGGAACCAGAGCAATGCATGAGTATCGAGAAGCAGGTTCACTCCATGTACTCCGAGAAGTCTCCCAGAGGTGCGTCAAAATCCGCTGTCATCCGAATCTTGCCCTTCGCGCTCCCGGCCTTACACGGCCATTGCTGATGCGGTTCTGTTCTCGCGAGTCGCGCCACCGGTTGATTATTTTCGGTGATCACCAATTCATCACCAACACTAAGATGATGAATCAGGTCAGGCAATTGAGCCTGAGCTTCCTGAATCGTTACGGTTGGCATGATTCCTCTCCCAAACGGCGTGTTCTTCACGTCTCGAATACTCACTTATATGGCGGACACCGAATACCGAACAGCGGCGCATTATTCTACTGATTGCTGTTCGCGAAGTTGATAACCGTTCAGTATTTTGCTCCGAAACAGTCGAGCGTCGCTAAAAAATCGGGCCCGGCATCCAGGGGCAGAACTCTTCGTCGCCGATGCCCTGCTGTTCGCTCAGCGTTTTTTCGCCACTGGCGGTCGCGATGAGTTTTTCGAAAATCTCCTCGCCGACAGATTCAACACTCGCGCCTTCCAGTATTGTGCCGGCGTTGATATCCATGTCGTCCCGCATGCGATGGTACATCGTCGCGTTCGTGGCGACTTTGATCGTGGGTGCCGGCTTGCATCCGAAGCAGCTTCCTCGTCCGGTCGTAAACACCACCAACTGGCAACCGCCTGCGACAAGTCCGGTCACTGAGATCGGGTCATATCCCGGCGTATCCATAAACGTGAAGCCGCGTTCTGTAATTGGTTCCGCAAACTGATACACGGCGCGCAGCGGCGCGGTTCCGCCTTTGGCGACCGCTCCCAATGACTTTTCGATGATCGTCGTCAGGCCACCTTGTTTGTTTCCGTACGATGGATTGTTGTCGATCGATGCGTTGTTTTTCTTTGCGTAATCCTCCCACCAGCGAATCCTGTCCAGCAGCCGATCCGCCACGGCGCGACTCACGGAGCGGCGTGTGAGCAACTGTTCGGCTCCGTAGACTTCGGGGGTTTCTGCAAGCACGGATCCGCCGCCATGCGCGACCAGCAGATCGCTGGCATAGCCCAATGCGGGATTTGCCGTGATGCCGCTGGCTCCATCGCTGCCTCCACACTGCAGACCCAGCGTCAGTTCAGAAATCGGAATCGGTTCGCGGCGCGCTGAGTCGGCATGAACCATCAACTCCCGCATCACTCCAACGGCTTTGTTCACCGTCTTACGGACACCGCCGACCTCCTGGATGTTGAGCACCATGGGCAGCGAGTCATCCGGCTCGCGCCGCTGCGTGCCGCCGAGTTGCACCAGTCCCTGCGATTCCTGCAAATGTCCGGCCTGTGCGGTCTCACAGCCGAGCCCCAGCACAAGGCACGCGGCGATGTTCGGATGCCGCGCGAAGCCCGCGAGAGTGCGATTCAGCAGCAGATGATCTTCGCCGTTGTAAGCAAATGCGCAGCCGCTTTTGTGGACGACGGGAATGACGCCATCGATGTTTCCGTAACGGCTGAGGTCTGTTTTCGCGAGTTCCTGAGCCACATATCGCGCGGTCGTCGCAGAACAGTTCACCGTACTGATCAATGCGATGTAGTTGCGCGTTCCGGCACGACCATCCTTACGACGGAACCCCATGAACGTGCGCGCATCGACCGGGTCCGGAAACTGCACGATGTCAGTGCAGAATTCATAACCGGCTTTATCACGCTCGACGCTGACGTTCTGCACATGAACCCACTGGCCGCTGGCAATCGTGGTGCTGGCGGAACCGATCGGCTGTCCAAACTTACGAATGATTTCACGTTCTCGAATGTCGTTGATCGCGACCTTGTGATTCGCGGGCACGGCTTCGAGAATCTGAACCGTTCTGCCCGCGACGGTCAGAATTTCCCCGGCCTGCAGTGCGCGACGTGCGACTGCGACGTTGTCGGAAGGATGCAGAAGCAGCAGTGGTGCCAAAGTCGTCACGGGATTTCTTTCAGTAGTGTAAACGTTATGCCTTGCCGCATCCGGCGAAGGCAGGAGAGGTCTCTGTTCAGGAATTGTTTAGAGTTTGTTTTCGTGAGAAGATTTTAGCGTGCCACATTACTGCAGTCGCGAACCGTGCGAGCAACTTTGTAGCCACGTTCGCCAGAACGTGGGCGATCCAGAGGAAGCCCACGCTCTGGCGAGCGTGGCTACGTTGGGTTGCGGGCGAAGCACGCGCCAAGGGACATTTGCTCAAATGGCTCACAATGATTTTCTGCGCTGGGCCGCCGTTTCCAGCAGCGATTCAAGCGTCGATGCGTCGCCAGTTGTAATCGCCCTGCGAAAACTCTGCAGCAATCGCTCAGCCGCATCAATGGATTCCGCACAGTGCGTGGCATTGCCCAGCAGGATCGATGTCCACAGACTGGCCGATCCGGCGGCGATGCGCGTTGTATCACGAAATCCCGTACCCGTGAACGGCAATAATTCGGTCGTCACACAGCCGCTCGTCACGGCCGCGAGGATGTGAGGAAGATGGCTGGTCAATGCGAGCACGCGGTCATGTTCGTCCGGCGACATTTGCTGCACCGTCGCACCGATGGATTGCCAGAACGTCACGATGCGTTCCGTATTGTTCGAGGCGGCATTCACCGGAGTCACGACGCACAATCGATTGACGAACAGCTCTGCATCCGAATGTTCGAATCCGGTCAACTCGCTGCCTGCGATCGGATGGGAACCGATGAAGCGACCGCGTGAGAGATCGGCCAGTGCTGCATAGACGCTGGATTTCACACTGCCTGCGTCTGTCACCAGTTCGCAGTCCGCATCGACCAGAAGTTGCACCGCTCCGGCAATCTGATCCACCGGCAGACACACAATCCCGAGACTGCCGCCCGGAATGGCGGCTGCAGAAATCTGATCAGACCAGTCAGTCAGCAGTCCGCGTTCGGTCGCCAGTTTCAGCCGCTCTCGATTCCGCCCGATACCAATGACTTTGCATTCTGGAAACCGCTGACGGATGGCAGCAGCGATCGAGCCACCAATCAGCCCGACGCCGACGATCACGATACTCTGTTCAGTAGAATTGGGGCTCCCGTTCTGCATGGCGAGGGATGATAGAGCCCGCGTCGTCAAATCGCAAACTCGGCGGTCAGCTCCTGATCACTTTGCTCGCCACATCGTCTTTCAGCAAATATGCGGAAGGCAGAGCATCGGCAAACCGAATCGGGCGGCCGATCGGGGTGAGGATTTCCTTGTGGAAGTCAATCCCCATCGTCGCCATAATGGTGGCGTAAAGCTCGGGGACCAGGACCGGTTCGTCAGGCAGAATGAGTTTACCGTCGGATTTTTTCCCTTCGAGCACGTCATGTGGCGTGGCTCCGATCACCGTGCCTTCGCGGAATCCGCCGCCTGCGATCATGCACGAAAACCAATTCGGCCAGTGATCGCGGCCAGCAGCGGGATTGATGCTCGGCGTGCGCCCGAACTCACTGATACACAGCACAATCGTCGAATCCAGCAAATCGCGTTCTCGCAGTTCGCGAATGAGCGTCGCGATTGCCGGATCGAGGATTTTGCATTGAGTCACATGACCGCTGTGATTCGAGACGTGCGTATCAAATCCCGGAAGCGTCACTTCAATCGAACGAACGCCGGTTTCCACCAGCCGCCGCGCGACCAGACAGCCGCGACCAAAATTCGTGTCGCCGTACGCCGCTTTGACAGCGGCCGATTCTGTATCCAGCTCGAACGCCTTCAGTTGTTCAGACGACATCATCTCCAGCGCGCGATCGAGGGTGTTCTGATGCAGCGTGCGTTTGACTCCAAACTGCCGACGCTGTTCAAACTGCTGGCTGACGACGTTCAATCCCTGCAGTCTATCGGCCTGGCGCTCGGGACTCACGTATGACTTCAGATTAGACAGCCCCATGCCTGGCTGAAAAACTCGAAAGGCATCCCATTGATTCCCCAGATACCCGGCTTCCGGCACGATGCGGTCCGGGGCGAGGGTCACATACTGAGGAATCTCAAGGTCCGGATTCGGCAGTTCATGCGCGGCAATTGCTCCCAATGTCGGATACTTCAGCGTTGGTTCCGGGCGATAGCCGGTTTTCACAAACGCGGCTCCGCGTTCATGGTCGCCTTCTTTCGACGTCAACGTTCGAATCAACATGCACGAGTGCAGTTGTTCGGCCATCTGCGGCAGCAATTCGGAGATACGCACATCTTTAACGGATGTCGCAATGTCCTTGACTTCTCCGCCCGATTTCGTGCCGGGATGCGGGTCCCAGGTTTCCAATTGACTCATCCCGCCGTTCATCCACAGCGTAATCAGCGACTTAGGTCGCTCATCCCGCCTCCGCGCCGCTGCACGGGCTGTCATGGCTGGCAGCACCAGGGAAACGCCGCAGGCCGACAGAAACTGCAAAACCTGACGACGTGTGGGATTGATATTCATGCTAGTGATTCCAGGAAAACTCAGGACTGTTGAACAGCGTCCACATCAGATCTTCGACGACCTGGGCGCGCGTTCGTGTGGGCTTTGATTCGGCACTTACTGCAGCAGTTTCAGGATTCGCTTTGCGTTTCTCTTCGGCAGCTTCAGTCGTCGCTTTCAGCAAATTCAGAAAATAGATTCGTTCATCGACTGCCGGATGACGGCACAGACAGGCCAGAAAGCAGTTGTCGATGACGGCGGCATCGTCCGGCGAGAAATTGAGAATCTGAGCCGGTGCGGACAAGGCATCGACTTTGCTTTGTTCAGCCGTGAAGCGTCCGTTCATTCGCAGCAGAGCCTGAGGAATCGTACCGACCTGTTGCAGCAATTCATCGTCACCGAGGTCGCCGTATTCGTTCAGAAAATCGTTCTCGTTGCCAAACTTTGTGACACGCACAAACGGATTGGAATTCTGATCGATTGATCGGATATGCCCGGCCTGAAACAACGATCCAATCACCTGTTCCGGTCGCAAACGTACCAGCGGAAAGACGGCCCAGGCCTGTACTTGTTTCGCATACGTCTCTTCGCTGTCCGCACTCGATTCGGACGAGAGACGAAACACATCCGACGTCGCGATCATGCGAATGAGCACGCTCAACCGATCCCCGCGGGCTCGAAATTCCTGTCCCAGAATATCGAGAGCATCCGTTTCTCCATCGACCGGATGCGGCAGATCATCGATGGGTTCGTGCAGCGGCTTTCCGAGCATGAACCCCCAGACACGATTGGCGATCGCGCGTTCAAAACGACGATTGTCTTTGTGCGTCACCCATTCGGCCAGTCGATGTCGCAGGCCACCTTCGGCCGGCAGCCATTCCGGATGAAACGGAACCGCACTTGGGACAACTCGACCTGTTTCGGCCCCTGGATCGACCACTTTGTAAACGACTTCCTGTTTGTCCTTATCTGTCCGGTAATCCGTCACACCGCCCGGCGACAATGCTGCCTGACAATAGAACGCGGCCAGTCCCTCGAAATCCTTTTGCTGCCATGACGGATCAAACGGATGATCGTGGCACTGCGCACAATCGATGCGCTGACCAAGGAACGTACGAACTGTGCGACCCGCCAGTTTATTCACGTTCAGTCCTTCGTCTTCCACGCGGGCGACTGTAATAAAGTTGGCCGCTGGCCGATCGGTCCACAGGCCTTCTGCGGCAATCAGATCTTTCGTCATTTGCGACCATGAGGCGTCTTGATGAAGCTGTTCAGCCAGCCATGCTTTCATCTGATCGCGACGAAAGACAATAAAGGGACCGTCTTCAACACCGACCAGACTGCGGGCCAGACGTTCGGCGAAATAATCGCTGTAACGTGAATCCTGCAGCATCTTCACGACCCAGCGATCAATCCTGTTCGGCTGGTCGTCTGCTTCGAAGGCGCGGATGTCTTCCAGCGACGGCACTGTCCCGAACATGGCCAGCGACAAACGTCGCAGCACGGCGAAGTCATCCACGGTATCGACGACCTGAACATTTTCTGCCTGCCACTGCTTTTGAAACTCCGCGTTGAGCCGTGCGACGACCGAGCCAAGCTGCTGATCGTCCGCGACCGCTGCGGGCGTTCCGGCGAGTTCCTCAACCCGCCCGGCAATCTGAACGGATTTCAGGACCAGGAAAGCGACCAGCAATGCAAAGAGGATCACGACAGCACGCATTGATGGCAACTTTCTTCGTTTCTATGGGCTGGACATTCATGTAGCTTGGACATTCATGTCCGAGACCCTGGCCAGAACATTTCCGGCGGACGATTAATGTCCATCGTACCCAAAAAAACATTCTGAGCCACTCGCCGAACTTTCTCTCTACTTCGTATGATCAGTCAGAAACCTGGAATGCTACTACCAATTCTTGCCTTGTTTCATCGAATTGTACAAGACAACATCTCATCCATATCCGAGTTGAGTATAACCCCTGAGGAATCCGGTCGATGACGTCAATCATGACAGAATCTCCGCAAACCAGCCCCTTCCTGCTTCCGCCACCGGCGGAACTGTTGCCACCCATTCTTCCGATTGAAGAGCGAATGGGGCCAGGGCGTTTTCCAGGGATCTGGAAGCCGATTCGGTCGGTATTCTGGTTCATCCATCTGTCCTTCGGCACTGCCTGTTTGGTGATGGTGCTGGCGATTCTGGCTGCGATTCCAGGTTTGAATATTCTGACATTGGGTTATCTCATCGATCCTCAGCGGCGCGTGGCAGAAAGCGGACGGCTGCGAGACGGTTTTCCGCTGCTGGTCCTCGCACCGCGACTCGGTGTCATCGTGTTCTTTTCGATTCTGTTCCTGGCACCGATCCGTATTCAGGCCGTCCGAGTCAGTGACGCGGCCGTGATCCTTGGTGTCATGCACCCGCAAGTGGTCCAGATGCAGACGATTCTGCAGGTGCTTCAGACTATCGTCGCCATCCATCTGATGCTGGCCATCGCGCGAGGTGGCACGGTTGGATGTTTTCTGCGACCGTTCAAGAACATCATCTGGTTTCTGCGCAAGATCTTTACCCGCAAAGGCCGCACAGAAATGTCGGAAGGCACCGAGCAGGTTCTGAATCTGGTCAGGCCCGTTCAGCATTTCTGGATCGGCCTGAAAGCATTTTTCGGAGCCGTGCTCTGGTTGTTTATTCCCGCCGGACTGCTGGTGGCCTATTCCGCTCCAGGCCGCACGGCACCGATTTTCGGTCTGCTGTCTTTTCTGGGAGGCGTGTTAATGATTCCTGTGGCTGCATGGTTGCCGCAGTTGCAGGTGCATCAGGCCGTGACGGGAAGATTCAGTGCGATCTTTTCGATCCGCGCGGCAAGACGCGTCATCCGGGGCACTCCGTTGTGCTGGATGTTGACCACCGTGCTGATGTACGTCATGACGTTTCCGCTCTATCTGGCAAAAATCAAACTCCTGCCCGCCGATGCCCTGCTGGTGCTGACACCGTTCTTCATCATCCTCACGTATCCTGCGAGAATCCTCGTCGCATGGGCTTATCATCGCGGCATGCAGAAAACTCGGGCGGCGTGGTGGCCGTATCGGTGGACCATCAAACTGCTGATGATCCCGCTGCTCGCCGGCTATGCAGGGTTTCAGTTCGCCACTCCGCTCATCAGTGAACTCGGCAAAGCCGCCCCGCTGGAAAACCCAGCATTCCTCGGCCCCGTCCCCTACGCGCAATGGGCGCAATGGCGTGGACTTAGTGAGCGGAATGACGCGAGCCACCGGTAACTGTTCCTGAAATCACTGGAAAAACCGGCGGCTATACTGCAAACGGTTGAGGATGGCACAATCGTTTAACCCGGATTATTCACCGACAATGTAGGCCGGACCAAACAAACGCGATAAACGCCGGAACTGCATTCGCTAACCAATCCTGCGATCACCAACAGTCTG
>JAYTAK010000269.1:0-1926 GCA_043737515.1 Candidatus Kuenenia sp.
AGCGGAGTGGCGTGAGCCCTCCGGTACATCGCTTTTTTGTACCGGCAAGCTGACGCATGCCGCTCGCCAATTCTCTCACTCATGACCGCGTGGAGTATAAAAACTTTTTCAAAGTTTGCGCGAACCTGGAACAATCTTTCAGCGTCATGGTCCAAACAACGCCGTATGCGACTCGTGCGCAGCCCAATATCACATTTGTGTGAAGTACAAAACCATGTTTACTCGACGACCGAACATCAACACCCTGCAGCAAGAGCAGCGCATACTGACAGAGCAATCTGTCCGCCAACTGCGTACTCGTTTTGCGCGTCTGTGATGTTCGGTTGTCTTCGGTAACTTCCTCCGAGAGCCCGGTGTCGCAGCGACCCCGGGCTTTTTTCGTTTTTCGCGGATTGCATGGTTGCCCGTGTCTCCGACGCAGGATTCCGACGAAGGCTGCGGCATTGTTCCTTATTCGGCGCGTTCGACTTCTGGTGAGGTCGCCAGTCTTTCACACTGGCCAGGTTGGGTTCGAATCCCACACGCGTCGCTTTCGCTGCGGGGTAGTTTCTGCTGGTAGAAATGCGTGGCTTTGACCCACGAGTCCACAGGTTCGAATCCTGTCCCCGCAATTTTTGGCTCGATAGTGAAACGGATATCATGTCTCGCTTCGAACGAGACGTTTCAGGTTCAAATCCTGATCGAGCTACTTTTATCACTGGCACTTCTGTTTCACTCGGCGATTGATTAGCCTGTCGCGGCTGAAGAACCGTACCGTTTCGCTGAGCAGGACTGCCCGGGCTTATGTTTGCTGAGATCATTGCAATTGGATCGGAACTGACGTGCGGTTCAAAACTGGACACGAACAGTCAATGGCTCAGCCGCGAGCTGGAAGCGCTCGGCTGGACCGTGATGCGGCACACGACACTGGCCGATGACATGGACGCCATCCTCAGTGAATTCAGAGCTGCCGCCGCGCGGGCGCAGGTTGTCCTCATCACGGGCGGACTGGGGCCGACACTGGACGACATTACCCGCGACGCGCTGGCCCTGGCGTTCAGTCAGCGGCTGATTCGCGATCCGGCATCATTACAGCAGATTCAGGCATTATTCGTGGCGCGCGGACGCGAAATGCCTGAACGCAATCATCGGCAGGCCGACCGTCCGGAACATTCCGACGTGATGTTCAACTCGTGTGGCACTGCACCAGGAATCATGATGCGAGTCGCGTCCAATGGCGAGGCGATGAGCGTCGCACTGGACAATCAGCAAACTTCCCGTGGATGTCTGATCGCCGTAATGCCCGGTGTTCCGGCAGAGATGAAACCGATGTTCACTCAGCATGTTCGACCGGTCCTGCAGGACAGCGGCATGGTATTACGGCGATCGGTGATTCGTACGTTTGGATTCGGCGAATCGGATGCTGAACGGTTACTGGGTGATTTGACGGCGCGCGGGCGAAATCCGGAAGTCGGCATCACCGCCAGCGAAGCCGTGATTTCTCTCTGGATCACAGCCCGCTCCAGGTCTGCCGAGGAAGCAGAGCGGCTGAACCACGAAACGTGTCAACTGATTCGAGAACGTCTCGGCGATGCCGTTTATGCAGACAGCGACGACGAACTTCACGATGTGGTGGCTCAGTTTCTGACGTCGGAGAACCGTTCGGTGGCGCTGGTCGAAGGTGCCACCACCGGCGGGCAACTGGCCATGTGGATGTCGGAGAATTCGTTCGCGGCATCCGTCGTGAAAATCGCGATGGTGATTCCGGGACAGTGGGACACTGCCGCGTTGCGAGCCGTGGGAGTCGATCTGGCGGGGATCGAGATCGACCAACCGGACGATTGGCTCAACGCGGCCACTGTCGTGAGCAGGAATATTCGGCTTATCCACCACGTCGATTTCGTGTTACTCTCTTCACCGTTCTATGATGAGCCGCTTGATTCCGGA
>JAYTAK010000270.1:0-4521 GCA_043737515.1 Candidatus Kuenenia sp.
CAGATAAACACAAATTCACACAGATATAAGTCAACTGTCAATCTGTGTTCATCCGCGTCCATCTGTGGTTCAAACGGTCATTCTCGATATGACGTGAACAGTTACTCCAATGCGACTCATCTTCTTACCTCGTAATTTTCTTGCCTAAACAACACGATCTCTACGACGTCTCGTCTGGATTATTTGCATGCACGGCCGCGGTGGATGAGGCGCGGGTCGGGCCGAGAAGACCCCAGTGCAGGGGTTCGTCCTGAGTGTATTGTTTGCCGAGATGCAATGCGATTTCTGCGCGGGCTAGTTCATAGCCCAGATAAAATGCGTGGCTGGCGTCGATGGGAGCGTGGGATCGTGGTGTTGGTGGATTGCTGACGATTTCAGAATCCACCGCGGTGGATGTTGCCTGTTCAAACAATCGAAACACATCCTGTCCGTGCCAATGGCCGTGGCGATTCATCAGATGCAGCTCACCGGCTTCCGCGTAGATGCGAAAATTCGGATCGGTCAGTGCCGCCGCGAGCTGCCGTAGTGATTCCTCTGACTTGGGCTTCAGCCGGGCGTCACGCAGCATGACAAGGGCGGAACTCAGATGCTTGGGAATCGTTCTGGTCGCGACGGCATAGTGCATGACACGGCGGGCCGCATCGAATTCGGCCACGGACGAGCGGCACCAGTTGATCACCTGCGTCGTGAGCACACTTTGAATCCCGAGTTCCTCACAGACGGCTGCCAGGATCATGTTGACCCCGGCAGAATCGACTTCCGTCAGTTCGGTGATGTTTCCGATGCCCATCATCATCGGCACGTCCGGATATGTTTTACGAACACGCATATATCTCTGCAGCGATGCGGTAAACCCCATGCCGATCGGTTCAATGATCGGATCGACTCGAAACGCGGTGCTGCTTTCGCGCAGGCTTTGAATCACACGATCCAGGGACTCCAGGTCGTGTGGTACATCCGGAATCGCGACCACCTCAACACCCAGTTTCGCGACCCAGTCGATGTTGGAATGATTGCAGCTCAGGATAAGTTCCGCGCCGGCACTGACTGCCTGTTCGACTTCGTGGCGATCGAAGCTGTCGATGGAAACTCGCAGTCCCTCGGCGCGAAGAGTCGTCACAATCTCGCCAATGCGCGGACTGCTTTCGCCGGGTACCCCACCCACATCGATCATGTTTGCTCCGGACGCAGCCAACGCCTTTGCTTCGCGGACAATTTCTGCCAGCGGCATGCGCGTCGCATGATTGATTTCCGCGAGAATCTCGACGGAATAGCGACGGAGATCCGCCGCACGGCGTTTACTGAGTCCAAAATATTCCGGCAGATCGTACAAGTCGCGCGGGCCGAGTTCGAACGGTTTGCCGAAGTGCTGCTCCAGTTCTGAAAGATCTCCCTGGCACCAGCCTGGCAGGATGACGCGACTGATGTGCGGCGGAACCATGAGCCGTTTGACCAACAGGCTGACATGCAGCAATGCGGCGACCTGAATTCCGGGCACGGCAATTTCGTAGTGAAATCCTGACTTCTCCGCGATGCCCGCAACGATGTCACGCAGTCCAGGTTCTGCCAGACGTCCGGTGACGAACAGGATTGTTTCGCTGGAATTCGCAGTCGGCGGGTTCATTGTGCATTGTCCGTACTACTAACGGTTGAATTCTTGTTGTGCCGCGAAGTCTATCAGTTTGCTCTCCACAGAAGGTGGGGCGGGTGCGACAAGAAAATTGGTGTCAGAAAAATGAATCTTGGCGCGGGCTTCGCCGGCAACCCAATTGACGCCCCGGCGGAGCTTGCCTCCGTCGAGCGAGGATCACCACCAGCCAGCACCCGGAATCGGTACATGGCCACCATTGCGGCTCGTCCGCATGGAGCCGTGATTCCATTGATCATCGCCCTACGGAGGCAAGCTCCGCAGTGGCGAAAACGCCTTCGGGATTTCTTGCTGGTGATGATCATCGCTCGATGGGGACGAGCCCCGATCGTGGCGGAAATCCAGTCATTCCTGACCGCCCGAGCCGAAGGCAACAAAGAACTTGTCAGTCTCCTCTTCGAAGTTCTTCTCAGAAAAACAACAATCTGAACGCTTGCTGAGCAGAATGAAAGTATTTCTTGCTCCCATTTTTCTGTCACCAATCTTTCTGTCATCTGTGTTTCTGAGTCCCGCCATTAAACAATGGGTTGCGGGCGAAGCCCGCGCTGGGGAATAAGGGTCAAAATCCCGTGAGCCACATCTTAGTCGGAAACCCTCAGACCACCTACGAACACATCGACAACATTCAATGCTTGATCCAGGACCAGAATATCCGCCTGCTTGCCGACTTCCAGACTCCCGGTCTGATGCGAAATTCCGGTTCGCTCCGCCGGAGTCAGGCTGGCCATGCGGATCATCTGTGAGAGACTCGCGGACGTGCTTCGCTGCATATGGCGCACCATGTGATCCATGCCGACAATGGAACTCGCCAAACTCCCATTGGGAGCCCATCCGACTTTGCCGTCGCTGCGAAACATCGTTCCGTCTGTTACGTTACCGAAGCGATACTCGCCCACCGGCATATCCAGCGCGCGGTTGCAGTCGGTCACAAGGCACAGTCGTTCAGCCCCCTTCATGCGGAAGGCGAATTCCAGCAGTTCAGGAGCCAGGTGACAGCCGTCGGCGATGACCTCCGTGCTCATGTCGGCGTTCATCAGCACGAACTCTGCCATGCTGCCCTGCATCGGCACATCGCAGCGCTGCCTGATCGACGGCACGGAACTCATCGCGCACCAGAAGTGATCGACGTGTCTCAACCCGGCATCGAAGGCCGCCTGCATCTCGCTCCATGTGGAATTCGAATGCCCGCAGGTGATGAGGCAGTTGTGCTGCCGAGCCATCTGGTAGAACAAGTCGGCACCCGGAAGTTCGGCCGCACAGGTTGCAATCCGCACCAGCCCGGAATCGAAGTATTTCTGAAACTCACTGGCCAGCGGACTGCGGCGACCATCGGCCGCATGACAACCGACTTTGTCTTCCGCAAAATATGGTCCGTAGAGATGCACACCGGCGATGCGGGCTCCTCTGGCTGGTGAGATCGACAACTGCTGCGCGGCTGACGCACAGGCATTGATCATGTCCATGATCTGCTGTGAACCGCCGGTCGTCGTGGTCGGAAAAATCGTCGTTGTACCGTGCCGCAGATGAGCCGCACAGGCGGTGATGACGGCATCCGGCGTGCCGTCCATGAAGTCTGCCCCCGCGCCGCCATGAACATGCACGTCAATGAAACCCGGCGCGATGATTCCGCCATCCGCATCAATGATTTCAATGTCGTCCGCCAGCGATTTCCGCATACCAACGTAGACGATCTTTGAGTCTTCACAGCAGACCATGCCGTCGTCAAGCTGACGGTCGGGCAGTACGACTGTCCCGTTCACAAAGGCAATTCGTTTCATCGCGTGGCAGTGCTTCTTATTTCTTCTTCAAATGCCCGTCGTAGGCATCCAGGAAATGGGCTGAGACCTGTTCGTTGACGTACTTCCAGACATCATCGATCAGGCTGCCGGCAAGCATCCCTTTGACGGCCTGTGATCCGATGGCTCCCACGAACTGTGAAAGGTTTGTCATCGGGTCAGTGCCAAGTACCTGCGCGGATTCGACATGGGTGAATTCGTTTGCGACGAGACTCAGCCCCGGCAGTTTTGGGACCGGATCTCTGCCGCTGACATACCGGAAAACCTTCCCCGAAAACTCTTTGTTAAAGGCAGCACTGGCCTTTTGATTTCCAATCATCGGCGCGCCGTAGGTGTAGATCTGGTGGATATTGATAAAACGTCGCTTCAATAACCAGGCAGCAAACAGCGCGAGCGCCCCGCCAAGACTATGACCGGTAATCCACAGCGGACGGTCCGATTTCTTCATCTTCGCTTCGACGTCGTCGCGCAGCGGTTCCCAGATCTCAGCGATCGCATCGACAAAGCCTTTATGAAACTTCGCTCCTACACCTGCTGCCGATAAGTCATGGCCGAGTCGTCCCTCGGGCACAACCAGCAGATTCATGGCATCGGTGAGCAACCAGTCTTTGAGTCCGTCAATGCTGGTCGGATCCTCCGTGCCGCGAAACGCCACGACCAGATGTTCCGGACTTTCAGCCACGTAGACCTGAGTATTGTCAACGCTAAACAGTTTCGCCGACAGACCGAGATCGGCCTTGAACCCCTTCACGCCTGCTGCTTCCGGCAAGTAAGCCAATTGACACGCGCGACAAAGAAACTGAGCATTTCGCGGATCGCCTGCTGCATCTTCGATGAGTTGCATTGATTGATTATCCTGTAAAAACTTCAGAGCGAAGAATTCCTGACTCTACCGGATTCTATGTGCAGCGCCCGATTGGTTTTGAAGGAAAAATCGAGTGTGGGAGAATCATCATTTAACCCGGATTATTCATCAGTCCAATTGCGAAGTCGAGTATGGCAGGTTACGTGCTGGTTTTGGTGTTGGAATTGCAGAATTGGGCAGTCAGCGCACAAGGTCCCCTACCCCCGAGTCAG
>JAYTAK010000271.1:0-1925 GCA_043737515.1 Candidatus Kuenenia sp.
CCCGGTGGCCAGCATCGGAACAAGGTCGAAACGGCGATTGAGATCACTCACCGACCAACAGGCATCATTTCGTTCGCCGCCGAACGTCGCAGTCAGGAACAGAACCGGCAAGTCGCCATTGCACGTCTGAGACTGCTGCTGGCGGTGCGAGTTCGTTCCGCGGGACGGATGGAAGTGATTCCGTCCGAATTGTGGCAAACTCGCTGCCGAAACCAGAAGATCGCCTGCAACGAACACCACGATGATTTTCCGGTGATGATCGCCGAGGCGCTGGATGCCATCGAGGCTAAGGAGTTCGACGTGAAAAAAGCGGCCGACGCCCTTGGTTGCTCGACGTCCCAACTCGTCCGCTTCATCGCCAGCGTGCCCGAAGCATTGTCGATCGTTAACACGCAACGTACCGCCCGCAGCCTTCACCGCTTGATGCCGTGAACGATGCGAATTTCGTAGTGCCACTGCCATGTCCGGTGCGACATAATCCTGCTGCCTCAGATGGAACTGAGGTCGGCACCCAGCAGTCCCACCTTGATGCCATTTTGTTTCAGGACACTCGTGGCTTTGCTGTTAATGATCAACAGCACGAGCAAACCAACACATGGCACAAGACACAGAATTCCCAGCAGAATTCCTTGTCCGGTTCCGTGGGTTTTCATTGCCAGTAAGAATGCGAAGACCGCACCGGTCAATCCGACAAACAGTACGCCGATCCCAAGGATCAACCGCAGCTCCTGCGGTAACGCAAACTGGCCAAAAACCGCGAGAAAATAGATCAGGATGCAGACGATGACCCCCTTCTGATAACGCGCCACGCTTTTCAGATCTTCGCGCGTCCCACTCAGGACGCCGATGACTTTGGAATCTGACTGTGGTGCTTCGAAAGGATTGTAGCTCATTGAATAATGTCCTGGTTGAGATGCACTGGGAACTCCGTATCACGTAGCGATCGGCGGCGATTCTGAAGTGATTCATGACGAATGTCAAACACTCCCCGGAATTGCAGCGGATTGTCTCCTTCGCACGAAACAGCCTCCATCTGCGTCGCGTGCCATGCACCCCGATGCCGAGGCGGAGTTGGAATCGGCGGCCCCCATCTGTTGAGCCAGCGTTGAATTCATTTCGCACGAAGTGCACCACAGAGTAGCTACGCTTACTTTTCAAAACATGTGGCAGATGAGTCCAGTTTTCGCTGCGATGCCAAAACGACCGAATGCAGGCCGATACTCAGGAGGCTGACGAACTACTGAACAGTTATTGCAGACGTGTTTCTGAATTGATGGCAACCGAAATGTGGATTGCAGGATTTCATCACCCGCGTTCTCGCGGATGGAGAAAAATCATGAAAACTGAATCGAGTGCAGCGACGGAATCTACAAAGACATCTACGGCGACGGCTGGCAAGAAGCCCCGACGTTCCAAAGTCGAAACTTCGACGGGGGAAGAAAACCGCAAAACCAGGATCCAGTCAGACACCGCGAGAGCAACACAGTTCGGAACCGACGTCGAATCAACACACTGCCGGGATGTCTAAAGAGGAAGAGCAGTTTCATCGGGATGCTCACAAAAGATTCATGAGGAAGTCAGTCGCGAGCCCTGCTGGAAAGTCTGGTGACGCCGACAAAGCGGACAACCCTTCTGAAGCGACCAAACCTGTCGAAGTTTTTTATTTAACGACAAGCCGGAGGCGTCGATGGCGATGGGGCATGCGGTTGCTTGCGGCTTGTCTGTCGTTAAGCGAGTTATGTCAAAAAACGTTGACACCACTGCCTAAGTCCGACAGTTATTGTTGCGCCGATCCTTAGTCCCTTCGACCAAAACAGATGATTCTCCAAACATCGAATGCCCATCGCCCGTAGATCAGTCCGCACAGCAATCGGCATGGAAGCACTCGCTCGTAGCCTCCTTCATATTCCTGCCCCGCATATTCC
>JAYTAK010000272.1:0-4520 GCA_043737515.1 Candidatus Kuenenia sp.
CGGTGTGACGTAAGTTGTTTGCTGGAACAGTTCTTCGGCTCTTCCTGCTTTGATCCATGCTCGGAAGCGGATGATGGTTTCGGCGTTTTCGCGAAGCCAGTATGTGGCATTGCTTTTCACACGCAGGTTCTGTTTTCTCCGTCCGCGTTGAGCGCGGAACCTTCGACGCTCGGCGCTTTCGATCCGGGCGAAGCCGCGATCTGGGCGGACCGGGATTTCAAGGTCGAGCAAAGCATACGAGTACGGATGCCCGTTGAGCAATTGGCGGGCGGCAGCCTGACACGAGGCGGTGTCGTGTTCGTGGCCGAGCGACTCGACCACGTCGGCTATGGTGTCTCTGATCCTGGGATCGTCGTCCACAATCAATGCGCGCGTCACAGCGTCACTCTTCGGCCAGCGGCAGCCTCAGGCTGACTCGCGTTCCGACGCATTCCTGGCTGTCAATTTCCAGCGATCCACCGTGGGCCTTGATGTACCTCTTCGCGGTTGGCAGACTGAACCCCGTTCCGTCATACTTCAATGTGGTCTGGCCGGGGATGAATTGGCGGATTTGTCGCAGGAAGAACTGGCGACTCTCATCACGCGGAGCGATGATGGCTACATTTGCAGCGACGCATATCAATCCAACACGGATTGCTCAGAATACTCGGTCTCGCTTTCCTCAAACACAGACTGATGCGCGGACATATCCAGTTCCCAGATCGAATCCATCCGCGAACCATCGGCATCGTCATCGGGGAGATTGAGTCCCGCAAAGTGCGAGGGCGTCTTTTCCGCGTCGTCGCTGCTGTTCTTTTCCTGTGATTTTCCATCTCGGATCAGCAGCAGACCGCAGCAGGAGACGTCATGTCGTTTCACCTGCACGCGGAGTTGCGGCCAGACGGCAGAACGCGTCACGATTTCACAGCCGCCGGGCATGACCAGGATCGTATCACCCGTGAGCGCGGCATTGACGCCGGGATGCCAGTACATGGCGGTCGGAGCCTGAAGTTCAAACTCCGAATCCGGCGTCAGTTGATGTTCCATCGCGCGGTAGCCGATGATTTCGGCCTGATCCGCCAACTGCCACTCCGTCGGCATGCCAAACTTGTCATAGATGCGGCGAACCTTGGGCCAGATCTCTTTCAACTGCCGCCCGGTTCGCGAGAAATACATTCCCGTCGCATGTATCAGCACGGCTTTTTGATGAGCCGCCCACAGCTCTTCCGGAACCTGATTGAGGCACACCGTCCGACTGACGGCAACGTGTAGCCCCCAGCGTTTGGCCACACACGAAACGGTCGCATACGATTCAATCGGATCCTCACTGTATGACCAGTGACGGTAGCGAATGTTGCGACCATCGGCGCACACCTGAATCCGGACGGGCGTCACCGTGCGTCGAATCAAGCGATTGCTGAGTTCCCCGGCAACGGACGCTTCAGAGGCTCCGGGGCGAATATGACCGGCCGAGATTTCAACTGCATGCACCAGCACTTTACTCAGTCGCCGAATGCGATCCACTTCAAGTTCCGTGAGCGGCTGACGCAGCCGCGCGACATCCTTCGCTACGCTGCGAGTTCCCTCAACACCCGAATCGCTGACGACTTTACGACCTCGGCAAAGATCTTCCACCAGCGCGCCGTGCGGCTGAAACCATTCGCGCTGTTTCAACTGAAATCCCAGGCCGAATGCTTCGCGTTCAAACAACTGCGCGGAATCGACTGCGTTCGTGGCAAACAGCCGCGCGTCGTCGGTGACGAAGAGACTTGTCTGACAGCCTTCTGCCGTACACCGCGCCGGATCAGCTCCGGCGGTGAACCAGGCGATGTTTGCGTGATCCTGCAGCAGCAGCGCATCGGCTCCGGAAGCAGTGAGCAGCGTCCGGACACGTGCGTGTTTTTCATCCACGTCAGCGAGGCGTTGCTTGTCAAGAACCAGACACCGACGGCGCATTGCGTCGTCCGATTGGCCCGCGCTCATGCCGATTTCTCCCTGTCTCTCGCGACGCGGTGGATCTTCGAATGCTCAGCTTCGAACTGCAGCCACCGAAATCTCTGTGTAAAGCCTATAACGCCACAGACAATTTCGCCACCGTTTGATCGCCCGGAATTGAAGAGAGTGGACTCAAATCTGCTGATTATGAGGGTTCGGGGGTGGAAACTCACGTCAGAACCGTGAGCACTTCGCCTGGTTCCAGCCCCCGCTTCACAGCGATGCCGCCAGAACGTGGTCAGGGGACTCAAACAAACGGTCGATTGCCTGCAACTCAAGCTGCACGGAGATCTTTGCCGGAGGCTGTTTGTGAGACGCGGCTGCGGAGACGATCGTGCTTCCAGCCCGGGTCGGCGACTTGTGCCGGGCAGTGACAGTGGGGCTCAATTGGCGGTGAGCGGACACCCGGATTATCGCTGCGTCCCTGGAAACAGTCGATGCGGAGACTGATTCCGTCTGAGCTGTCGCTGGTGCCGGAGAGGCGGGCACAGTCAACGCCGGGGATAAAGAAGACACCATGCGTGCCGATGAAGCGGTTGTTGGCGCTGGCGCTGGACGACCAAGCTGGTAAACATGAATGATCGGAGTTGCCCCAGGGCCTGCCAGTTTTTGTGAGACATACAACCGGCCCGTGGCCGCATCAAAGGCCGTGCCACCGAGGTACTTCGATGGCTCCGGCGTCGGCAGACTAAAGTTGACGATGCTCGTTGGCCGCACGTCCCACGCGGCCAGAGTTCCGTTGCGAACAGACATGAAATCATCAATGTCGTACGCCCAGATCTGGTACTGATAGTTGCCGTTCTGCGAATGGAATCCCTGTTCCGGTCTGGCACGATCATTGAAGCGAGACCCAATTCCGTAGCCAATGGTGGACAGCCCATTCGATCCCAGAAAAATGACGGACCTCGTGCCGGGCACAAACGTCACTCCTTCGATCTTTGTCGTGCCATTAAAGAACGGCTCCGGACCGGTGCTCGGTCCTTCGTTCCACTGCAGTGCATGGCCGAACGGATAATTGACGAGCGCAGCGCTGGAACTCGCCTGCGGATTCGCGGCGTCAAATCCAAACAGCGCCGGACCACTGGACGAATACTGAATCCGATTCTGGGCCGCAGCTCCCGTGACGAAATTGGCACCGATCCAGGCTCTCCACTTCTCGGGCACAACTGCCATATAGCCACCACGAACACGTCCGCTCCCCGTAACGGGATTGCGGCGGATGTCCACCAGCCCGGTGAACGTCGTTGAATTCAGCGCCGACAGGTTCAGGTTGGCCGTCCTGAAATGCGAATGCGTGGAGTTTTCAGGTTCAGCTCCGTTGTACCCCATAAACATGCCGCCGGTGAGGCCTCCGGCAGCCACCAGCAGACCTCCGATTCGCAGGTTTTCATAATTGATCAGTGGTGGTCGTGTGGACCTGCCGCCGGCATCAACCGTCAACAGGCCGCCAAGATTGACAAATGGCTGCAGCACTGGAGCAAGCGGCATTCCGACGATCGCACCACTGACACTCAACCGAGCGGGAATTCGGACTTCGGCGATATTCAGGCCAGCGTCCAGATTCGACGCCATGAACAGCGAATTGCGCGCCGGATTGAAGGCGAGCGAATTGCCTCCGTACTCGAACGTCGATGAACCCACGACGCCCCGCGGCACGCGAAACGCACCGAGGTAGCCCATGTCGCTCAGTTGAAACAGCGGGAGTTGGACACCATCATCGTCCATGATGGTCACGATCCCGGAGGCCTTGCTGAGTCTCGCGTTGAGGGGATTGGACAGTACCAGTCTGAACGCTTCATTTGGCTCATCGACTGAATCACTGGACGTGCGGATGGTGACAGTGGAGGCCAGCGACCCGGCGGGAATGGTCAGCACGCCCGAAACACCGATGAAGTCAGCCCCGGTAGCGGCTGTCACAACGGTCGTATGATATTGCACGGTCACCGGCAACGACGAGGCATTGCTGAGAGTCACTGTCACGGATGCCACACGTCCTTCCGCAACGATGACATCAGAAACGGTGATTGCCGGGACTGTCGCAGAGAGCAGACATCGCGACTCAAGCACCTCGGCAGCGGTCGGTGAACTCAAGTCGCGCAGGCTTTGCCGCCGTCGCCGACGTGATCGCGTCCCGGTGCAAAGGCTCAACATCGTCGTCAGGCTGCGAAGTAGACTCCGGGATGCGGTCACAATCATCAGGCCTGCAAAGGATCTGGACCAGCCAACACTGGTCAAAAACAAGACGTGCCGCGATGCGGCAACAGGGGCTTTCTCGCCTCGGTGACCTTAAGAAGGGACAACACCCAGAGTCAACAATTCCTGCACCATCACCCCGCAAGTCCTGACGCACTGAGCAGTCTGAGCCGAACGTTCCGAATATGACGGCACGCAGCCCGATCGTATGTACGATGGACATTCATGTCCGTCGCCTGGCCATGAATCATAGGGTAAGGACTGGCGCACCAATAAGTGTCCCGTCGTGGCGGATGCTGCCAGCATCCAAACCGACGCTGGCAGCGTCGGCCACGACAGTTATTTCTGCGCCG
>JAYTAK010000273.1:0-4520 GCA_043737515.1 Candidatus Kuenenia sp.
GAACCGTCCTTGCAGGCTTTGATCCATTCCGCATGATGACCGATCGAGTTCGGAATCGTTTCCGCTGGCGGTTTGAAGTCGCTGAACTTGTCACCTGGAAACAGCTTGTACTTGCCGTAATCGGCGAACATCATGCCGTTGGTCCCGACAAACATGACACCGTTGGCAGGCACCGTCTGGCCGTTGACCTGCTTTGGAATCAGGTCGCCGTCGTACCAGGTGAGTTTACAAGCTGGCATCGTGCCTCGGGCAGGGAAGTCGTACTTGACGATCAGGCCAAGCGGACACGTTTCAGGATGCACGGGCGGGCCTTCCGCTTCACAGCGCGTCGGATGTCGCAGATCAAGCGCCCAGAACGGCAGGTCCATATAATGGCAGGCCATGTCGCCCAGCGTGCCCTGACCGAAATCCCACCAGCGACGCCAGTTGGCCGGATGATACATGCCGTTCGCATAAGGTCGTTCCGGAGCTGGCCCGAGCCACAGATCCCAGTTCAGATTTGCCGGAACAGGATCACCGGTCGCAGGCCGGTCACCGCCGCCCCAACCCTTGCCGACCCACACGTGCGCCTCAGTCACATCGCCGATCACCCCGGCTTTGATGATTTCGACAACTCGGCGATAGTTATTTTCGGCGTGGATTTGAGTTCCCAACTGAGTCGCCACGCCTTTTTCAGCGGCGGCTTTTGCGATGAGTCTGGCTTCGAACACGGTATGAGTCAGCGGCTTTTCGCAGTAAACATGCTTGCCCGCTCGAATCGCACGGATCGAGGCGGGAGCGTGATGATGATCGGCGGTACCGATGACCACCGCGTCAATCTTGTCGCCCTCCGTCTCGATCATTTCTCGATAGTCGGCGTAGCACCTTGGTTCGAGGTGATTCTTTTCGGTCAGCATCGCCTTCGCTTTGTCGAGGTAACTGCTATCGACATCCACGATCGCCACGATGTTTTCGCTCATCACGCCGGCCACATCTTCAGCCGCTCGATTCGCCGTGCCGATGCAGGCGATGTTGAGCTTTTCCAGCAGACTGCGGGAAGGCTTGGCACCCGCTTCTGAGACAAACAGCGATGCAGACAAAGCAGCGGCAGACCCGGCAGCAGTGGTCTGCAGAAACGAACGACGATTTTGAGCTGGCGTAAGTGCCATGGCGGGAACCTTTCAGGAAAAGGTCGGGATTGAGGTGAGCAGAAAGCAGAACAAGAACCGCAGGATAATCCGCAGCGGGCAGAAAAGACAACGATCAGCCGCTGACTTCCTGTGACAGGGGCGCATCTGCTGTTTGATGCGGGCGGTGAATATGAGAATTCTCACGAATTCTGCTACAGAAGGACCTGATATTGGAGCGGCAGACCTCAGCGTTTCCAATGCGACTGAAGCCACGCCCGCACGATTGTCTCGGCATCAGCAGCGTCACCTGTTGCGCGATCGAGCAGCGTCAGATGCTGAGCGCGGACTAATCGGCGGATCATGGAAGCCTGAGCTGCATCCGCCTGTGGATCGACGACACTCGGATGCACGACGATGCAGTCCCATTCCTGATGGCCAAAGCTGAGGGACCAGTTCATGATCCATGAAATGGCATGCACGCGCTGTTCATCGTTCTCAGCGGCTGCGGCGGCAGGGATGCTGAGCACAACGAGATCCGGTTTCATCGCGCGGACCAGGTCCTTCGCGTCCTGTTCCAGTTGAGCCAGAGATTTTCCCGCGACGGGCCATGGCGTCACTTCTACTTTGGCGTTTGGATTCTGTTGAAGAAGGGCAGCTTCGATCCAGGATGCCATGGGTTCCATCGCGAGAACCTTGATGGGATTGCCAGCGGCGAGTTGTGCCTGAGTCCTCGTCAGTGCGGGCGGCGGTGCAATTGCATCGAGAGAGACTTCGGTGCCACTGATGCTGCGACAGAGTTCTTCCGCCATGCGTTTGTGGCCGTCCATGTTGGGATGAATCTCGTCGCTCATCGTGAGCCGCCACGTCCACGGGGCTCGGGACTTGAGCCGTTCGCCTGCCGCAAACTGATCACACACAGCAACCGTCTTCTTACGCCCCACATCGCGAATGATGTCGCAGTATTCTCTGAGCCTGTTGATGGGCCGACCGTCAGTGTTGATCACCGCGTTGGGCGTGCAGAGTACGACCAGACTTTGCTCAGCGCGGCAACGGTCAATCAGTTGCTCAAGGTTGGTCCGAAACTGCTCCGGCGGCACGCGCGTCATATCGTTCAGTCCAAAGCTGATTGTGACGAGCGTGGGACGATGCTTCAGCACATCCTGCTCCAGCCGCGCCAGGCCGTCGGTTGTGGTGTGCCCGCTGATGCCTGCATTGATGACTCGAATCGGGGCATCGGGATGAATCTGCTTGAGAGCCAGTTCCAGCATTTCCGGATACGCTCGCTGACCGCCCGTGTGATAGTAGACGCCGGTGACGCTGTCGCCGACACAGACGATGGTGGTTTCCTTGTCGAACGAAGTCAGAACCGGCGGAGTGCGCTCAGACTTCTTCGCATCGAGCCGATCCAACACAAACTGAAACGCCGCAACCGTGTCGTCATAGTTTGTCTCATGCCCACCGTCCGGTCGATGAATCGAAAGGACCGGCGTGCCCTGCATTTTCAAAGCCACGAGCAATCGCAGCGTGCTGTCCGGCGGCACAAGCGTATCGTTGCCTCCGGTGGTGGCCGCAACCGGCATCGTCAATCGTTCAGGAAACACTTCAGCGGAACGTTGTCGGTAGACGTCCGTTTTTTCCGTCTTCGTTCCGCCGTAGGATTCTGCAATTGCGTCCGTGAAATTCTGGTACTCAAGCAGGTTCGCTGTGCCATTGAGAGCCACAACACCATCCACGCAGTCCGGATGCATTGCGGCAAAGGCCAGAGCCGAAGTCCCGCCCATCGAACCGCCGGAAATCACCACATCGCGAATTCGAAAGCGGACGTTGAGTTCATCCAGGATCTGCAACAGATCAGCCTCAGCCGCTGGCCCCATCCAGGACGTTTTGGCTCGATAATCGGGCGAGACAAAAATCATCTTCCGCCGCGCCGCCATGTCACGGGCTCCCTGACATTCAGGTCGCTTGTCCGTGACAAACTGCCACCGATCCGCCCCGTGCCCGTGCAGGGCGATCATCACGTCATGGGGAACATTGACGTCAAACTGCTGCGGTAACAGGACCACGTAACGCTGTTCCGTATCATCGATTTTTGCAGCAAAGCTGACATCCTCCGGAGCCTGAAACCCCTGAGCGTTCGCGCCGACCGCGATCAGCAACCATGTCGTGGCGACGAGGAAAACGTGAACTCTCGACATTTTGATCCTTCACGCTGAAAAATGTTCCGCATGGCGCAGTGTGTTTGGCATGTCGTCGCGAAGCCAGAGCGCCCGGAATGATCCCCGTGCAATTCGTCGTCAGGAAAAGTGGCTTTGTTGCTTGTTCTCGCGGAATTCGTGCTCCCGGAGGTAGCAAAATACAAGTGCTCCGACACCGACGACCGTGCCTACCGGAAACGATGGCAATGAATACAGGGAAAAGAAGATGATAAACCAAAACAACCACACAGAGCGAAAACGGTATCGAATAAGTGCAATCATGATAAGCACAATACTGCTGACGTACAGCAGTAAACATATCGCAAGCATGGTCCAAAGGAGTGCTATGCTCGGTAGCGGTTCGCGATCAAGCTGCGGCGCCGAATCCAGTGAAAGCGAAATGTGCTGGATCAGGCGAATGAGCATTACTATCAAAATGATCGACGTGACGAAAAACAGAACGTGCAGTATTGCCCCGGTCGTCGCAACGACAGCGCCGTAATTCCTGGCATGGACAAGCGTGGTCCGCTCAGGCATTCGAGTGGCATGGCCGATTGCTCCGGGATCTGAAATGTCTGCTGTACCGGAATCAGGTGGCCTGTCATTTCGCTGCGTCATCGCCGCGGTCGCGGTTTCTTTGGCAACGGCAGCGGCAATGGTGTTTTCCCCAAGCGAATCAGATGCTGATCGTTGCAGCATCCGGAACGCTACATACTCGTACACTTCCACCACTAACAATCCGCACAGGATACGGACATCGCCGCCAAAGATTTTTTCCCGCCCGATCGCATGCAATGAAAGCGGGAGCAATAACAGCAACGGTCGTATGATCAGTGATGCGACGCAATACCGTTTGAATTCTTTATGGTCATCCGAAGGGTGAATGACCGACAATGCCAACCACGCACTGAGGACGAAATACAGAATATCAACGAGGATGCCAAGAAGAAATCCTGCAAATCCGGTATCGACCGTGCTGCGACCGGGGCCGAATCCACCACCACTCAGACTCCAGTTCGGGAGAGCGACGACGCCTCGCATGCCTTCATCTGTAATGAACGAAACAAAGTATTCAAAAACCCGAATCGCAGAGTAGAACACTCCCCAACAACCGAACCAGAGGTTGCAGCCGATCAAAACCCCCGGCAATGGTTTGCGCTTCATCGTGTGAGTCATGCGGCCTGCTTCTGAAGAGTTTCTTCAAGCCATGATTTAG
>JAYTAK010000274.1:0-1923 GCA_043737515.1 Candidatus Kuenenia sp.
TGAGTGAAAACTCGAGGATTTGATACGGGGGAGCGCAACAGATTTCCCTTTTCCCCGCAAACCCAATTCTCCCATTTTCCGGCTCGTGCATCAGGCCAGCCTAACGCCGCCCGGGGCGTTCGACCCATTTGTACGCCAGTTTGGCATTCAGCGAACAGAATTTCGGGGTGGCCGCATCACCTTTCTGAGCCGCATATTCCATCACGATCCGCTGCAGCGTCTCGTAGTCTGCGGCTCCATCAGACACGGGCCAGTTGCTGCCGTAAATGACTCGATCGTCGCCGAATGCGTTCCAGACAACGTCGATGTACGGTTTGTAGAACGCCAGATCGCCAGGAGCCGATTTGCCGTCGCGGGCCGCGCCTTCGACGAGGGCTGAGATTTTGGAGAACACATTGGAATGCTTCGCGGCGGTCTGAATGCCGGTCTGCCATTCCCGCGGTGGTTTATCGGCCGTCACGTGTACGTTGCCGATGTGATTCAGCACGATCCGCAGCGACGGCAGCAGAGCAGCGAGCTTCGCAATTGTCGCAGGCGTGTCGAGGCCGCCATTCACGTCCAGCGCCAGATCGTGGTCGGCCAGAAGTTTCAGGTCTTCTGTTCGCTCCTTTTGCAGCAGCT
Source organism: Candidatus Kuenenia sp. (assembly GCA_043737515.1). Taxonomy (GTDB): domain Bacteria; phylum Planctomycetota; class Planctomycetia; order Planctomycetales; family Planctomycetaceae; genus SXXK01. The sequence continues at coordinate 622 of JAYTAK010000274.1, forward strand.
CCTGCAGTAACTGGACCGAGATCCGAATTCCCCGGAACAGCGGATTCGCTGCGAAGCGAGTGACGTGGTTTTTAAAGTCGGGCGCTCCGGGTGTCAGGTTGCCGACGATGCCGACAATAAACGGATCGTCTTTTGCCAGTTCCAACAGCCACGCATTGTCTTCCACCCGATTGCTGGCTTCGACAATGACAGTTCCCGTGACAGGCCGGTACTTTTTGAGTGCCCGCAAATCCTGAGGCAGGACGGTCCGATACAGAGGTGAATCTTTGGGTGGCCATGGAACGCCTTCGGGCCGACCTGGATCATAGAAATGCGTGTGGCAATCGATAATGTCGAGGTCCTTCGCCGACTCATCGGCGACAAGCGAATGCAGCCCGATTCCGACAGCTCCGGCAGCACTACGAGCGAGCCATTGTCGGCGATTGATTCGGCGAATCGTCATAAACGGGTTCCTTTGTGTGGCATCGTGGCAGAATGTGAGGAGCGTAGCGAAAGCCACGACATTAGAACAATGTGTTCAGCAAATGATCCGCGTGCGGTGTAATTCCTGGCCTTGAAGCGTAGAATGCGTCGGAGCGAACAACTTTTTTGTTCCGAGGTGAAAAGATGCCACTGACCTATCGAGTCATGACAGAAGATGCTGTCGACCACAAACCAATCACCGGCGACACGAGTTCAAAGCTTGGGGTTCGCGACAGTGACGTGTTCATCGACCACTCCGGGAATGCTCTGCCAGGGACGGGAGGTACATCAGTGATCGAGCCGATGCCGGGATTGAAAATTCGTTTGAAGTCCATGTCGCCGTCAATGGTTCCGCGCCGCCTTCACGATAACGGCAGGATTGCAGGAGCTAGCGGATCAAATTCCAAAAGAGTATTCAGGATCGGCGCTGGCGCATGGGTGACAGGGAATTTGACCACGAACTTGAAGGTGGTGCCCGACACCGATCATCACGGGACAATCCAGCCTGACAGCCGGATGCCGATGGAAGACTATCGAATCGCAATCAAAGCGACGCGAGAGGAATGGACAGATGGGGAGGGAGACATATGAATAACGCCGACTTCCAGAAACAGAAAACGGCCTACGAACTATGCATATCTGACACGTTGCAGGTTTTTCTATCGCGTCTGAATGACCAGCCCGAATTCATGGATGATGATGGCGTGGCGGAGGCTCACGAGCAAGCCTGGCTGTTGCTCAGCGAAGATCAACGGAAACAAGTCTGGGGCCTCTCGTCGGATCTCTATTCACTGAGTGACAATGAGAAGCGTCCCGACCTTGGTGAACAACCAGACGAGC
>JAYTAK010000275.1:0-4512 GCA_043737515.1 Candidatus Kuenenia sp.
CACGACGCCATAAACAACTGTACGCCCAGCGCGGCAATGATTCGCCGGGATACCATTTCCCCTGACCGTAGTGCAGCAACCCGCCTGGCGCGAATTTACACCGCAGGCGGCGGATGAGTTCATCGGACAGGCGTTGCTTGTGTGGACCGACGGCGGCCGTATTCCATTCATCGCTTTCCATGTCGTCGATTGAGACGAAGGTTGGCTCGCCACCCATCGTCAAGCGGACGTCTTCGGCCTTCAGGCGGCGATCGACTTCCGCTCCGACAGCGTCAATCTGGTCCCATGTCTCTTCGGTGTACGGCTTCGTCACACGCGGATCCTCGTGAATCCGAGTCACCGTCATTTCGACTTTGAATTCCACTTCGGATTCTGAAACGCCGCCGGAAATCGGGGCGGCCGTTTGAGGTGTGGGCGTTGCCGCGAGCGGGATATGCCCTTCTCCCGTGAGCAGACCTGATGTCGGATCAAGTCCAACCCAGCCCGCACCTGGCAGAAACACTTCCGTCCACGCATGCAGATCAGTGAAGTCGGTCGTTGGACCTTCCGGGCCTTCGAGAGGCTTCAGGTCTGCCGTGAGCTGGATCAGATAGCCCGAGACAAACCGCGCGGCCAGCCCAAAACTTCGCAGCAGATGGACGAGCAACCATGCTGAGTCGCGACATGATCCCGAGCGTTTCTCCAGTGTCTCTTCCGGAGCCTGCACGCCAGGTTCCATGCGGATCAGGTACTTGATGTCCTGCTGCAACTTCTGATTCAGCTCAATCAGAAACGTAATCGTACGGCGCGGCAACTCATCGACCGTTTTGCGATACGCCACGAAGTTCGCAGCCTGGCAGTACGGTGTCAGAAACGGTTTCAGATCTGTCGCGAGTTCTTCAGCGTAGTGAAACGGAAACTGCGTCGCATCATCTTCCAGAAAGAAGTCGAACGGATTCACCACGGTCATGTCGGCGACGACATCAACAGTGACGGAAAATCGCTCGGCTTTTTCGTTGAAGATCAGGCGACCGAGATAGTTGCCGTGGGGATCCTGCTGCCAGTTGATGAAGTGATTCTTCGGCTCGATCGTCAGCGAATAGGCGTCAATCGGCGTTCGCGAATGCGGAGCAGGTCGCAGGCGAACAACCTGAGCCCCCAGAGTGACTAGTCGATCGTATTGATAAACAGTCTTATGATGCAGCGCAACTTTAATTGGCATTGATAGCTCAGACGCGACCGGATAAACCCAAATTCCGAACCGCAATCGATCCCTTAAAAAAACTTGTGACGGCCATCGCCTGGCTCCGGCGGGATCGTAGCAGACGCCTCATCCCACTGCACTGAAAATCAACCAGACAATCTGCGTCGTTGGCGGAGTTTCTCAGGAACTTGTGGCGGCTGATTGCCATGCGTTTCCAGAAACGTCCGTCCGCGATCACTGGACAGCGCACTGCTCCCGAGGACTCTTCGTGACGATACTCCGCGCGGTCAGATTTGAGGTTTTGTGAGCGGAGTGGCGTGAGCCCTCCGGTACATCGCTTTTTTTGTACCGGCAAGCTGACGCATGCCGCTCGCCAATTCTCTCACTCATGACCGCGTGGAGTATATACTCCGCGCGGCTTTCGATGACATGTTTGTTCGTTTAACGTCAAGCCGCAGGCGTCAGCGTCCTGAACAATCCGCTGACGCCTGCGGCTTGCCGTTAAACGAGTCATTGGCGACCGTGTGCGATATAATTCGATCTGGAGAGCGCCTCGACTGCCTCGCCTGCCAGGAAAATTGATCCTGCGACACAGATTAGATCGTCGTCAGTGCTTCCCTCCAGTGATTGCTCCAGGGCGTCACGCACGTTACTGACAAAGGTCATCGGGATACACGCTCCGCTGGTTCGAAAAGATGTCAATAACTCTTCCTCAGAGGCACAACGGCCTGATCTCGAGAATCGTGTCAGATAGACACGATCAAAAATCGGAAGCAGAACCTGAAGAATCTCGACAATTTTCTTGTCTCTGCTGCACGCAAAGATCAACGTCCGTCGCGCAGATCGGGCAGCATCGGCGGCAGAATATGCCAGACAAGTCGTCAACAGCGTCTGTCGTAAGGCCACAGCCGAAGCGACATTGTGAGCACAATCAATGATCACGAGAGGTCTCAATTGCACAACTTCAATACGCGCCGGGCAGCGAACCTCAAGCAGTGCTTCCTCGATCGATGCTTCACTAATCGTAAATCCGGATTCCCGCAGCCTCTCGGTCGCACAAATCGCCACAGCAGCATTTGCCGCCTGATGCTGCCCCAGTAATGTGAACGGCATTTGAGGCCATGTCCGCCCCCTGGTGATCATCCGAAAATCACTGCGTTTGAACGGCAGACCCTGCACATCCTTTAGTTCGTGCTGATAGTTAAACTCCCGTCCAAGCTCATATAGCTCTGAGGAGAGATCTTCGCAGACCGCCCTGATGACATCACACGCCGCTTCATCACTGACTCCACTGATCGTCGGGCATCGAGGTCGAATGACACCTGCCTTTTCGCTGGCGATTGCGGACAGCGTATCTCCTAATTGCAACATATGATCGTAGCTTACGCTGGTGATCACAGAAATGCGAGGCGAGCACACATTAGTTGAATCATTGCGCCCGCCCATTCCCACTTCGACAATTGCCACATCCACCTGGCTTATCGCGAAATGTAAGTACGCCAGAGCAGTGGAAACATCGAACGCTGTTGGTTGGGCCAGCTTGCGTCCGCTCTCCTTTGCAGACGCCAATACATTTCGCACACATTCCACTAATGACGCCAATGCTTCCCGCGATACCGGATCACCGTTTACCCTGAATCTCTCTTCAAACGTCAAAAGGTGCGGTGATGTGTAGAGCCCGGTCCGGTATCCGGCCTTTCGCAATATCAGTTCCAGAATCGTTGAAACCGAGCCCTTGCCCTTTGTTCCCGCCACCAGGACAATGAACAGTCGATCCTGTGGATTTCCCAAGGCATCCAGCAATTGCCGCACGGCATCTAAAGTAAGTTCAGAATTCTTTGCTGATTGTTTTTCATAATCAACCAGCCCCGAGAGATATTCCATTGCTTCTGAAAGCGTCATCTTGACTCTCTACTGCATATAGTGTTATTCGAGCATCGAATGTCCAGGGTCCTCGTCTGGTTTGTACATTCATCGACGCGCTGGCTGGATTGGGTTTCAGGCTCTGAACCCGCTATGATACGGGGGCGGTTTTGTTTTGCGAACTTGAAAAACATCAATTGAGCAGTATTCTTGCCTCGTCAGCATCGACAGCATCTCGCTGAATCCGAATACTGTCGTTACGACGGCGATGTGCATTTTGAAAATGGAGCAGACGCTCAAGTCCGACTCGACGAGCGGCGTGACAGTGTGGCAAAGAACTCGGGCTTGCAGCCGCTGATCCAGAAGACTCGACCTCCCTCTTGTGTCGTAATTTTCAGAGCCTGCGTACTGACGAGTGCTGTGATCAGTCCGGCAATGATCAGCAGGACACCTGGCAGCACAAACGCTTCAGGGATATTCGCAGCCGCCGCAATGATCAGCGAAATAATTCCGGCGCCAGCAATTGCGAAGGCAATTAGCAGAATCGTGAATTGTTTTTTCCTTGCGGCTTCACCGACAAAGTAAGTCACCTTGCAGGACTTCTGCATGACAAGCGCCAGAAGGACTCCGCCAACAAGATATGCCCAAATCGGCGTGTGCTTCAATTTCTTCGAGACCTCCTTGAGATTCGATGTCGCACCGGTCTTGATACAAATCGCTGGCAGCCGAACCTCGAGACCGCATCGAATCAGACTGCCCTCAACGTCGAACCACTCACCAGCACCGGTTGACTGAGGACTGCGCCGAGGAATGCTCTGTGTCTTGGGCGGAGCATAGGGATTGCTCTCATCAGCCCAATCGTCCTGTTCGCTGAATTCCTGATTGGGATCATCCAGCCACATGTCGTCGGACACAGAGGTTTTAGGAGCAGCCTTCTTTCGTGGACGCTCGGGGCGTTTTGCTGGGGGAGGTACAGGCGCGGAGACACTGCGGGATGCGTCAGCGGTAGAATCGACCGAGGCACGGACGGCTGATGTGCCGGCGGCTGAGGTGCCGATGGCTGAGACGGGAACGGCGAAAACAGCCTGGCAGGCCGGACAACGAATTTTCTTTCCGGCATGACTGGCATTCAGGCGAAGTTTGCGTCGGCAACTTTCGCAACTCACAACAATCTTACTTTCCATCGTCTTGCTGCTTCTAACAGAATAACGGATGTGGCGGAGTCAAACCGGATTCTACCTTGCTCGCCGACTGCTGGCCAACGAATGGCGACCGGCCACCATCGGTGGGTGCAGTCGCCGATTTCAGTTCCTTGATGGATTCTGGTTCCTGCCTGCCGGGCAACAGTTTAGCAACGCTTACTTTTCCAAACATGTTGCAGATGAGTCAAGTTTTGGGTGCGATGGTGGGCCGATCGAATGCAGGATGGACATTCATGTCCGTCGCATGGCCATAAAACACGGTCG
>JAYTAK010000276.1:0-4511 GCA_043737515.1 Candidatus Kuenenia sp.
GCCAGTACGGCCAACGGCCAGTTGTCAGCGTTTTCGTTCGCAAGATGGACGAGAACACGGTGAAACTGGTCAAGCAGATCGACGATGTCGTCGGCAAGCAGGAAGAAAAGAAAATGGCAGCCTTCGTGACTGTGCTGACCGATGATCCAGATGCTCAAGAAGCGGCGCTGAAGAAGACTGCTGAAGACCAGAAAATCACGCACACTCCGCTGACAGTGTTTGCAAACGGTGTTGGGCCGAAAGCTTACAAGATCGATGAAAAAGCGAACGTCACAGTAATGATGTGGGTTGAAGGCAACGTCATGGTCAACCATGCCTACGCCGACGGCGACCTGTCCGAAGAAGCGATCGCAAAGATCATCGAAGACACCGCGAAGATTCTGAACTAAGTTCCTGATCGTCGCAGGTAGTAAACACAAGAAGCTGAGGCATCCTGCAAGGTGCCTCAGCTTTTTTTTTGCGATGATTCCCCTGCTCGGCAAACGTTAAGAGTGTTGCTGTTCTGAGAAGAGCGATGATCATCACCAGAAAAGAAATCTGGAAGGCGTTTTCGCCACTGCGGAGTTGGCCTCCGTAGGGCGCTGATCAATGGGATCACGGCTCCATGCGGACAAGCCGCAATGGTGGCCAAAAGCCGGTTCCGGGTGATGGCTGGTCATGATCCTCGCTCGACGGAGGCAAGCTCCGCCGGGGCGTCAATTGGGTGGCGGGCGAATCCCGCGCCAAGCAGTCAGTAAACTCAATGCGAGTGCATCAATACATCCGTTTGGATGGTTTCTTTCGACGGGTGATTGGTGTGGATCGTCATGTGTCCCCTTTTTGTGTCGGTTTTCTGCACATGCGGACGACCGGGTGGCACCGAGATTTCGATGGCATAGCGATGCACCGTCCCGGTCGATGTGCCGAGCGGTTCCAGTGACGCTTTCAGAAATGGCGGATCGGCTTCGATGTCGGTAATCTGAAACGGTTCAGTCATATCCTTTTCATCAACGATCAAAAGGAGTTTGACATATCGCCCCTCCGATGCCGGAAACTGACCTAGCTGCAGGACCATCTTGTCCGGAACAAACAACGTGCCATCCAGTGGTTGCAGGATGAAACTGCCGTACTTGCGTGCCGTCAGTTTTGCCGTCACGAACGGAACCTGATCAATTCCCTTGAGATTGATTTTGATATCCTCTTCAAACTTCCCCGGAGGAATGTCAGCGGCGACTTCAATCTCCAGCCTGAATCCCTTCTCCCATTTCTCTGACGCGATTTCTTCGGCATTCATAGGGCTGATTTTGACAGTTACTTTGCCGGAAGGGCTTTCGATGGAATCGATTTCCAGTTGATCTGTCAAACGCGAAGCGATCCCGGCCCGCAGCGTTCCCGTTTTTCCCAGACTGATGTTGCCGACGCTCCAGAGATTCGGCAACAACTCAACCGGCATATCAATCGCACCTTCCACAGTGAAACTTGCTTCGGCATTTTTCGGATCGTTTGTATAGACCGGACCACCGTGCCGGAATGCTCGATCGGGCGTCTTGCCAGCATGCCACGTCATCACAAGTTTTGTCTCTTCGCCCGGTTTCAGCACTTTGGATTCGATCGCAAATTTTGTACATTTGCAGGTTGGTTTACCTTCCTTCAGGATCAGATCTGCTTCGCCTTCGTTTCGAATCACAAAGGTGTGTTCATTGTCCGCATCCACAGCCATCCGACCGAACGCATACGTCGTTTCATCGAACGCGATTTTGGGCCACGGGCCGGTTTTGGAGATGACGGGGAGATCTATCGGCGTCGTTTTCGCTTCGCTCTTCAAGTCCTGCTGCGGAAACGAGGTTTCTACTTTGAGCCCTGCGGTTGTGTCGCGAAGATCCTTCGGTGCATGATTTCCAAGCACAACGACCGTACCTATCGTGGCCGCAATGGCTGCGAGCATGAGTCCGACAATCAGCAGTGGTTTTTTCATTTCAAAAATCTCAGAGAATGACTTTTGGCCGTACTGTCAGCGGCAATTCCGCTCAAAAATCCTAATGCGACTTTGCCGTTGCGATCCTGTTCATTTTAGCCAGTTGTTCTGCCGTCAGAAAACGATCGGCATGGCCCCATGCACGATTGAGTTTTTCCAGTTGAAGAACTCGCTCAGCCGCAACCTTCGCAGCATCGAAATGTTCCGCGCCTGCCGCATCCAGTTGTTCCGCCAGACGATACCATGCCTCGACCGACGAAGGATACAGAATTGTGCCCGTCTGCAGATCCTGGATCGCCAGTTTCCGAAGCCGGGCATCGTCGTGCAACAGACCGGCATTCCATCGCACTTCCGCCCGCAATCGGTAACTGAAACTGTTGCGGCGATCGGTTGAAATCAGGTTTTCGCAGGCCTGCAATGCGTCATCTGCCAGTTTGCGATTGTCGTCGTCCCCTTGACTGCCTTCAGTTGTTGCCCCGGTTTCAGTTCCAGTAGCCTTCGTTTCCGATGCGCGCAGAGCTGCAGCCTCAGAAAGACGATACGACAAGACCTCCGCAATTCGTTGGCGCGGAGTCGCACTTTGAGGATCTGCCTGAATGGCCTTTTGAAACTGGTCCAGAGCCCTCGACGGAAATTGAGCATTGGTGAGCAGTGAATTGCCAACCGCGATGTGATTTCCCGACGCCGTGACCGGCAGCAGGCCGAAGCGAATAATCACTGCAAATGCCGCCAGACACGCAGCCGCGACCCATAAACCGCGATTTTTCCAACCGGAATGTGTTTGAGAGCCGTCAGACGTGATCCCCGCTGCCAGACACAGGAGGAGCGTGATCATCACTGCAGGCATCTCAAAACCGCCCGCCGCCAGCAGGTTAACCATCATGGCCGCCGCACCCGCGAGGCAGACCGTGGAATCCACACGTCGAAACGAAGCCTTCCCGCGCGAAGCCAGCAGCGAAACACCACAGAGCAGCAACATGCGGAACGGTTCCGAAATCCATTCGTCGGAACCGTTGAACCAGGTCCATGCGATGTGCAACAGAAATCCGCTCAGTGTTCCTGCGACCACGATCCGCAGCGGACGTCCTCGCGGATCGCCCTGAGATTTCTGATCGCCATGAATTCCGTCCAGACTCACTTCTGCCGGACGTTTCATTAAACGCCAACCGGTGCAACCGATGATCAGCAGCAGACCAGACATCCCGATCAGACCGCTCGAAGACCACGCATCCAGCACAAAGTTATGCGGATCGCGAATCTCTTCGCTCGATTCATCTGCCTTGTACTGCAGATAAACCTGTCGAAAATTTCCCGGCCCCGCGCCGCTCAACGGCTGGTCTCGCAGTAGATTCAACGTTCCAGTCCAGTACAGCATCCTGAATTGCAGCGATCGTGGTGATTCGAGAATCACTTCTTTGTCCAGTCCTCCGACCACGAAGACGATCCCGACCGCCATGGCCGTCATCAGGCTGCCAGCCACCAGCCAGCGGAACGCATTCTGAACGCTCGACAGGCGAATTCTGCGAATCAACAGAATCCCCAGACCGACGGAGGCCCCCAGCCATGCCGATCGGCTCTTCGTCAGAATCAGGCAGTATGCGATCAGACAAAACTGAATCACCAGCACCATCGTGCATAGCCAGGACGTCCTGCGTCGCTCACCGACTGTCGAATTTGCCTGTCCAATCAGCAGCACCATGCCTGTTGCCAGAATTCCAGCCAGCGTATTCGCGAGTGAGAACGTCGCAAACGGCTCAGAACTATTCAGCAGCCGATTCTCCCAGGCGATTCGCGACGAACCGTACATCGGGATTTCGTGTTCCTGAAACTGTCGAGTGATCTCATTCACCCGCGAGAAGTGTGACGATTCGCCGCTGGCCAACGCCTGGTCAAGTTCCGTTCGCAGGCTGCGATACCAGGCGGACTGTTCCTGATAGAACATATGATGCTGCCAGATTCCGAAGCAACTGAGTCCCACGCAGATCGCAATCACCACGGCAATTCCCTGTGCCGTGATCTGTCGATCCTGAAACAAACATCGAAGAATCCGCCAGGCGATCAACAGCCCGGTCCATTCAAACGTCAGATTCAATGCCGCTCGGCGATCACCTTCAACCTGAAACACAACCAGCGTTGATACCACATGCCCAACCGCAATCAGCAGCACACCAAGATCGATCGCGTCAAACCGAGGTCGCCGTGCGCTGGCTTCATCCGTGGCCCGCCAGCGCTGCAATTCGTGCAGCGCACCCAACAGCACCCAGAGCGCAGTCAGGTGCAAACCGAGACCGCTGACCGCTTCTTCGGTCGGCCACAAAAATCCTGCCGTCAGCAGCGCGAACGCAAGGATGGGGATCGACAAACGCATGCGCTAACGCCTCTGCTTCTCCTGGATTTCATTCACCGAACGTCGTCCCACTGTTTCCAGAATCGCAATGACTGCCAGCACGCAGAAAATGAGCGCCAGCACCAGTGTGGCTCCGATCCAGTCGGTCACTTTGTACAACAACAGTCCGCCGAGTCCAGTCATCATCGTTGTCAGGTGAATGGTAAGCAC
>JAYTAK010000277.1:0-1920 GCA_043737515.1 Candidatus Kuenenia sp.
GGACTTCTGTAACTTTCTCAAACAGTCCTTAACAACGACTGACATCTGGGATCTGCTCACGGAAGCAGACGATGGTGATCGTGATGCCTAGGTCGGCGACAGCCTGAACAGCAGGCGAATCGGGATTCGGAATCAAACGGATATTCCGCGTTCTGATAAGTCAGCGGGGAGACGAAACGTGGATGCAGAAGACGTAGTTTGCAGACAAGTGCGAGTGACTCCCGAGGATGGGTTGCACCTGCGGCCGCTGCAGTTGCTTGTGCGCAAGGCATTGACGTTTTCTGCCACGATTACCCTGACGTATGATGGTCGCCGGGCGGATGTGAAATCGGCATTTGACCTGATGTTATTGGCGGCTCCCACTGGTGCCATACTCAGCCTTGAAACGTCTGGTTCGGATGCTGCTGCCGCTGCAGATGCGATCAGTGAGCTGTTTGAGACAGGTTTTTCGATATCTGGCTCTGAGATCCGCTGAGTTGTTTGGCGCTCGGGATCTCTTTAAACTGACGCGATGAAGTTATACACAGGAATCGCGGTTTCACCAGGAGTCGTCACCGGCCCAGTCTTAGTGCTGGGGTCTGAGAACTTTCGCATCCCCCGAAAATATGTCAACCGCGATGCGATTGACGATGAAATCCATCGCTTCCATGCCGCACTTGAACATGTCTGTCGGGACATCAAGAGTAACGAACAGCTTGTCTCAGCTCAGTTGGGAGCTCAGTACGGAGCTATTTTCTCCGCCCATTTACAGATGGCTCAGGATCCTCGCCTGATTCGTGAGGTGGAAGCTCTGATTCGTGAACAAACGCGCTCACCGGAATTCGCCGTCAGTCGCGTTCTCCGCAGTTATGCAGAACAGCTCGAAAAGATGGGCGACCGCTATCTGTCGGAACGCGCGCTCGATATTTTCGATCTGGAAAAGCGTCTGCTCCGACAGTTGCTCGGCGAAAGCCGCGAAGAACTGCGGAATCTGACGGAACCTGTCATCGTCCTCGCGCACGATCTGACACCCAGCGAGACCGCAACGCTTGACACAAAATTTGTGTTGGGATTCGCCACCGAAGTTGGTGGCCGAACAAGTCACACGGCAATTCTGGCAGGTGCGCTGGAAATCCCGGCGATCGTCGGGCTGGGCCGATGCCTTGCCGGCGTGTCCGGTGGCGAGACCGTCATTCTGGATGGCGACAACGGTCGCGTCATTATTGATCCGGACAGCGAAACGGTTGCGCGCGTGCAGGACATGCAGATCCGCAGCGAAAAAATCCGCACACGACTGGGGCTGATGGAAACTCTGCCTGCGGAAACTGAGGACGGCCAGCGCGTCACAATCTGTGGCAACATTGAATTTCCCGAAGAAGTGAGCCACTGCATTAAACGCGGAGCGGACGGTGTGGGACTGTATCGTACGGAGTTCCTCTTTCTGAGTGGCAACCGTGAACCGTCAGAATCGGATCATTACGAGGCCTATTGTCGCGTTGTGGAAGCCTGTGGCGATCTCCCTGTTGTGATCAGGACTCTTGATATTGGCGCTGATAAAGTGCCACAGTTGCTGGAAAGTCAGTTCTCAAAATCGCAGAATCCGATGCTGGGACTGCGCAGCATTCGCCTGAGTCTGCTCAACACACCGATGTTCAAACGGCAACTGCGAGCCATCCTGCGGGCATCGGTCCACGGCAACGTGCGCGTCATGTTTCCGCTGATTTCCACGCTCCTTGAGTTCCGTCAGGCAAAAATGATCCTGATGGACGTGATGGAAGATCTGGAAGACGAAGGCATCCCGTTTCAACGGAATATCCCGATCGGAATGATGGTGGAAGTCCCGTCCGCCGTGATTCTGGCGGAAGAATTCGCGAGAGAAGTCGACTTCTTCTCGATTGGTACAAACGATCTGATTCAATACACTCTCGCCTGTGATCGTTC
>JAYTAK010000278.1:0-1917 GCA_043737515.1 Candidatus Kuenenia sp.
GTTAGCCCCCGGTTTTTCCGAAACAAACCGGGGGCTAACGCCCTCCGGCTAATTTCGTAAACCCCAATTCCAAGTTGACAGTGCGTTAGCCACCGGTAACCGTTCCTGAAAAAGCACCAAAACATCGACCGCTAGCGCCGTGCCGCTCACTCAAAAACGCCTAAGTCTGAGGCCCGTCATGTTGCCCGCGTCGTTGATTGCTGCCAAACGCGACCGTCAGGAATTGAGTGACGCTGAGATCGCGAATTTCATTCAGGGTTTTGCGACGGGCAGCATCCCTGACTATCAGATGTCCGCCATGGCGATGGCCATTTATCTCAATGGCATGACGCCGCGAGAAGTCGCCACGTTGACGTCCGAGATGCTGCGGTCGGGGACTCAACTGACATGGCCGCGCGACGGCATTGCACGGGTCGATAAGCACTCCACGGGCGGAATCGGTGACAAGACTTCTCTGATCCTGGCACCGCTGCTGGCAGAATGCGGCGTGCAGGTTCCCATGCTCTCCGGTCGAGGCCTCGGAGCGACCGGCGGCACGCTCGACAAGCTGGAAGCCATCCCGGGATTTCGCACAGACTTGTCGCTCGCAGAGATCACGCGTCTGACGCAGTCCGTGGGTTGCGTCATCACCGGCGCCTCCGCAGAACTTGCTCCTGCCGATCGCAAGTTATACGCCCTGCGAGACGTCACGGCGACGGTCCCGTCGATCCCGTTGATCACCGGCAGTATTATGAGCAAGAAGCTGGCCGAATCGCTCGACGCCCTGGTGCTCGACGTCAAATTCGGCAGCGGTGCGTTTATGAAAACGCGCGAACAGGCAACGGAACTCGCGCATTCGCTGGTCGATACCGGCAACCGCATGGGTGTCCGCACAACCGCGCTGCTCACCGACATGAATCAGCCGCTCGGCCGCATGTGCGGCAATGCCGTGGAAGTCATCGAGTCCATTGACGTACTCAAAGGCGGCGGACCAGACGATGTGCGGCTGCTGACGATAGAACTGTGTGCTGAACTGTTAGTTTCCGTTGGTATCGATCCAGACATGAATGCCGCGCGTCAGCGCTGCGTGAATTTGCTCAACAAAGGTGCCGCGTATGAACGCTGGTCTCGCATGGTGCTGGGACAGGGTGGCAATCCGGATGCCACGCTTGCCGTCGCACCATCGACTGAACTCACAGCCGATTGCGCGGGTGTCGTGTCGGCGATTGACACGGAAGCCCTTGGCCTTGCGATCATCTCGCTCGGCGGCGGCCGTCGCAAAATGGGCGACCCGATCGATCATTCCGTCGGCCTCGAAATGCTCGTGCGGCTCGGCGAAGTGGTGAGCATGGGCTCACCGCTGGTTCGGATCTTTTCAAAATCCACCGACCTTGTTACTTCGACAATTCGGCAAGCGATCACCATCGGCAAACACGGGCATGCTCCACTGTTGATCGCTGGTAAGCGTACATGAGTTCGACAACACAAAGCATGGATCGCACTTCGCCGGCAGAACCTCGAGCAATGTAGATGAACTGCAAAAGCTCATTCGTAGAACTTCGCTCGAAGCCTTCTGCAACGTTGTTGGAGATCGACAAGGCCGCTCGCTGGATCTGATTGGCAAGATCGCCTTTTCCTCGAAACCACGCATGAGACGACCACGCGAAGACCTGCAGCGCCAGGTCTGCGGCTGCCTGCCAGACGGGAAGTTCTTCAAAGCGTTCGTATTTCATGCGTCACCTGCGGTGAATTTGAGATTTGAAATCTCAAATTTCCTGATCATACCGAATTCTATGTGTCGTGATTTCCCAAACCGTCATTGGTTTTGAATAGTCGTTTAGGATCTGTCTTCAGGCCCAACGGGCTGGTCCTATGTCAGCCTGGGGCAACGCCCCAGGTTTCGTTCAAATCAATCTTCGCATAGCCCCAACGGGGCGA
>JAYTAK010000279.1:0-4500 GCA_043737515.1 Candidatus Kuenenia sp.
CTTTCGCGGTAAGGCGAACCGCCATGGGTCACACATCCGCTCCACGTCGACGCCTGGCCGTCCTTTCGACCGCGAATCGTTGCTGGTCGCGGCGTGGCCGCGAAGTCCTGCTTGGCAAGCAGGACCTACCGAAATCAGCGATTCCACGCCGGTCATTCTTCGGGCAGCTCTACGCTTGCGTTTGTTCCCCAATTCCCGACACTTCGGCAGTCTGAGACAGTTTCGGACATTCTTCACACGTTCCAACGACAGGATTTGAGAGACGACATGAGCAAAAATCGCCAACCTGAAGTCACAGCCGCGATCAAGGATATCGACTTCGACAAGAATAATTACCAGATTGAGCTGAAAACGAATCAGGGTCGCATTCTGCTGGATCTGCTTCCGGACGATGCGCCGGGACATTGCGGCAACATGATTGGCCTCACTCGGATCGGCTATTACAACGGCGTGACATTTCATCGCGTCATCAAGGGTTTCATGATCCAGGGCGGCTGTCCGCTGGGAACCGGAACCGGCGGGCCGGGTTATACGATCAAGGCCGAATTCAATAAGACGCCACATGTGGCCGGTGTGTTGTCGATGGCTCGTACCAGTGACCCGAACTCGGCGGGTGGCCAGTTCTTCATTTGCCTGGGCACTCAAGCCTCCCTTGACCGACAGTATACGGTGTTCGGCAGGACCGCCGATGATGCCAGCCTTGAAGTGGTCAAGAAGATCGGCGGGCTCCCGACCGATCACAGCGACAAGCCTAAACAGCCGGCCATCATCGAAACGGCAACTGTGATCTGCACGCCACAGTAGCGGAATTCTTTTTCTGCCGGAAAGGACTGTGTTTGGCAGGTCCTTTCTGCCGGAAAGGACTTTTGCCGTAAGGCAAACCGCCATGGGTCGCACATCCGCTCCACGTCGCCGCGTGGCGGTCCTTTCCACCGCGACACGTCGCTGGTCGCGGCGTGGCCGCGAAGTCCTGCTCGGCAAGCAGGACCTACCGAAATCCGCGACCGCATCCCACTTCAATCGGCATCAGGATTGCTTCTTGTGCGAGGTGCTGGGAATCGCTACGCTTTGCGGAAGTAATCCCGCCTTTCTCCGATCCGCCTTCCCACGGAGAGCATTGATGCCGTCGAATTCAAACGCTGTCCATCGTTGCGTTGCACCGCAACATGCTGGTCATTCATTCGGCAATTTCTGTGGTCGGACTCGCGAAGGCGTGTTTCTGGAAACGCGCAGATCGATGCTGAAGGCCGGGATGGCGGGTATTGCAGGATTGTCATTGCCCGGTCTGTTGCAGGCTCGAGCAGAAGGCGCGATGACCGGCAATGGGTTGCCGTCGGGGAAAAGCGTCATTCTGCTGTGGATGGCGGGCGGACCAAGTCATATTGATACCTGGGACAGCAAGCCCGACCGGCCGTGGATCAATCGCGGGCCGTTTGGTGTGACTCAGACAAAACTGCCGGGCGTCGTCATTAGTGAACACCTGCCGAAGCAGGCTGCGATGCTCGACAAGTTTACAGTCATCCGTTCGGTGGATTCGCGGCACAGCAACCATGAACCCAACATGGTGTTTCAGACGGCCAACCTGATGGCTGAACCTCGCGTTAATCCGGAAGCCGTCAAGTATCCGTCGCTGGCATCTATCGTGGCCAAACATCACGGGGCCAACGATCCGACGATGCCGCCCTATGCAGCATTCATGAAATCGCGGTCTCATCTGGCATTCGCCGGTTACCTTGGCAAGCAATACGATCCGTTTATTTGTGACAAGGCCGCGACGCTGCCGGTCTACACTGACGTTGGAGTGGACACGGGCCGCATGACCGGCGGCGATTTATTTCAAATGCCGAAAGGTCTGTCCGAATCGCGTCTGCATGAACGCCTCAGTCTGTTGCAGCAGTTTGATCAGATGAAAGCGGGTCTTGACCAGGATGGATCTCTGGCGGCATTGAATTCGTATCAGCAGCAGGCCGTTGATCTGCTGCTGGGTGAGCGTGCTCGTACAGCCTTCGATCTGAAACAGGAAGACTCGGCCGTCCGTGACCGTTATGGCAAGCACCTGTGGTGTCAGCAGGCGTTGATTGCCCGGCGGCTGGTTGAAGCCGGGACGACGTTCGTGACTCTGGACCTGAGTTACCACGGCGCTTCAGGAACCTGGGATACTCATGGCGACAACATCCCGCCCTATGGCGGAATCTCGAAAGGACTCGGGCCGCTGCTGCCGTTGTTCGACCACTTGATCACGACACTCGTGAGCGATCTTGAAGAGCGTGGACTGCTGGACAAAGTGATGGTGATCGCGATGGGTGAGTTTGGGAGAAGTCCAAACATGGGCACGCAGGGCAGCACCGACGGACGCAATCACTGGCAGGAAGTCATGTCCATGTGCATCGCAGGTGGTGGTCTGCGACATGGCCAGGTGATCGGAGCGACCGAAGCCGATGGCGGTTCGATCAAAGAACGACCGGTAACGCCCGCTGATCTTGCCGCCACAATTTTTCGATACTTCGGCGTTCCACAGGACGTGCAATACACCGACCATCAGGGCCGACCGCGTTTTGTCGTCGATGGCGGAAGCCCGATCGCGGAATTGTTGTGATGGTTTGCCGGATACCACTGTGGCGGAGCAAGCAGGATCTTAGAATCCGGCAGACTGACCATGCGGCGTTATCGCTCAATGTTCAGGCACCCCACCGCGAAGGTGATCAACGTCGGCCAGATCCTGAGGGCGTCCCGCTGCTACTTTGCTGCGAATCAAGTCCAATCGACTTACAAATGAAACCAACTGGCCTGCCGTGAGGACAATGTTTCGCGCTTCGTATGATTCAGCAAACTGCAACCCACTGACACTGGTGAGCAGATCGATGCGATTCGGTGGGATGCCGAGTTGAACGATCCACCCGGGCTTCAGAAAATCATCGCGATTCAAGTCGAGCGAACCGAACCCGAATTCGTTTAACGCCACGAGCAGCCGATCACTGTTCTTGTTCGATGCTTCAATCCAGATGTCCAGATCTTTGGTATATCTCGGGTGACCGTAGACGGCCACAGCATAACCACCTACCACGAGATAACGGACTTCATGCTTGTTTAACAATTCGACAAACTCTTTGAAGTCGGTTGTGAGGTCCATATTTTTCTCGATTGTATTCCTGGCGAATCAGTTCCAGTGCCGCAAGGCGTTCCTGAGGAGTTTTTGACAGCCAGAACGTAAGGTCGCCTGTTTGTTCGAACAATCTGATTTTCGTGACGACTTTCTCGATGGCCATGATAACCCCTTGATGAAAAACAGAGGGCGGAAGCCCGATCGCAGCGTTGTTCTGAAAACTGGACCTCATGCCGGAAACAGCTCAGACAGACTTAACGCTTCACTACAAACGCCGTGCAGCAGAAGTGATTCGGCCTTTGAGAGAGTTCGCTTTGTTGTATAGATCTGGTCGATGCCGTTTTCGAAAACTACAACTTGTTTCTGCTCAGGCTGCACCAGCAGATACTGACTGATCCCGGCAGCGGCGTAGATCGCCGCCTTGGCCCGATCCATGTCTGCCGTTGTGATGGCGACTTCAATCACGAGCAATGCAGAGGATGGATGGCATAGCCTGAAATCATCCCGACTTCCCGCAACGACAGCCAGATCGGGCTCAGGTTCAGAATTTCCAAGTGTCAACGGCTGCTCAATCCGCAGCATCAATCCTGATTGCAGATGACCTCTGAACCATTCTTCAAGAAATGCGACCGTCCAGGTATGCAGTGGAGACTTGCCCGTCTTTTCAACAACGACTCCTTCCAATAGTTCTATCGACTCCGGAATGATCCCCGAACTGCAAAGGCGATGATATTGCTCGACGTCCAGCCGCAGGACAGCATCGCGAATGACCGGATTTTCAAGAAGACTCTGCATTCGACCTGGACCTTCGATTTGAGGCTCTGACTGAGCGATGCTCGTAGTTTACACGGAGGTGGGATACCACACAACCTGCGTGATCGGATGCTCAAGGCTCGGCAGTTTGTAGATTTGCAGAGTGTGACAAGCGTTAGCGCAGCCACACCATGTCTGTGGTTCGGTGTGCCTGCGCGTTGCTTGTCACACCCTACAGTTTGTGCATGGTCAATAATCGGTCGATCGTGCCCGGATACCGGGCCTCGACTGTCACTTTTCGGTTGCTGACATAGTCCGCGTCAGGTCACATGTTTCAATCGTGAAACTCTGACATCGACGCCCCGACAGAATGCCGCATGGTCGGGGGATGTGATGTGCAGATCGTGACACCCGATGGCTGATGTGAGCGACTGTGTGCCGACAATCGAAGTGGGCGTTACGATGCGATACGGCTGGTGATGCACGCGACCTGTTCGCAATCGTTGGTTTCGATCGGTGGCAAACAGCAGATAACGCTCCACCAGGAAATGTTCGAGCGTGCCAGGTTGGGCCGGCTTCGGTTCAACGTCCGGCAGGTCCAGCGTCAATTCGTATTGAGCGGCGGGGGATTCTCGTCGAAGACC
>JAYTAK010000280.1:0-4499 GCA_043737515.1 Candidatus Kuenenia sp.
AATTCGTGTTCTGTATTTTTCTGCCCCTCATTTTTCTGCCAGACCTGACTTCAGCAATCAGACGCCTGAGAATCTGCGCGAGAAAACAAGAATTCAACTTTTAGTAGTACAGAAGATGACAAAAAAGACAATGACATTGAACCTGACAGACGCGGAAATGGGCGTGCTGGAAGATTTGGCTCGCAGGAGGGATCTTTCCAAGACGGGCGTCGTCAGACAATCGCTCCGCCTGTATCAGATGGTGGACCAGCGTCTGCGGGATGGCGAAAAGGTGATTTTCGAAGATGAAAAGAAGAACAAGGAGTCGGAGATCGTCGTGCTGTGAATACAGAGCCGATTCAGATTGTGCGACGATCGGATGGAAGCCGTTTCCTTGGGCGATGCCCCAGGCGTTCACATTGTGCCGCGTTTCGGCGAACCGCCTCGACCAAGGGGCTATCCATTCCATTAATTCATTCTGATCGCCTGGCCCAGGCGACAGCCTCGGGCTTGGCATTATCCACATCTTTGAGACCCCATCCGCCTCGTGCGGATGGTGAATGAGATGGTGGGCTAAACACGCTTTGTTTCAGAATTGCGCAAGACCCCATCCGTCTTGCACGGATGGTGAATGAGATGAGAATGGGTGTGGCTGGCAAGCCGCATTGAGACTGGCGTGACTGGGTAAAATTGGTTGTTAAAAATGGGGGCGCATAAAAACTGCCTCTTTGCGACGATGGAGCTATGAGAACTTCATTCTTCAAAGGCAAGGAGGCCGAGTGATGAGCATCGCTAAAAAGTCTGAGACTGGCAAGGGCAATTCGTACGCGGCAGATTCGCTGTTGGACATGGCTGGAAAGATGTGCCAGTGGATTTGCGAGGCCGCTGCGGAGGGACGGGCCTTTCATGAGTTCGAGTCGGAATGGCATGAGATGATTCATCGGATGGCGAATCTGGGCACGGGCGTGTTTATCTCTCTGCAGGGTGACGGGGATCTGGGAGAAACTGTCACCACCGACGAAGGCGTGACGCTCCAGCGGAGTGCCGAACCGGTGAATCGTTCGTTGCAGACAGTCTTCGGGCTGTTTCAGATTCAGGCCTACGTCTACGCTCGCGGGCCGAAGAGGAAGATTGAGCTGCGTCCGGTCGATGCCCGGATGCAGTTGTCGCCGGGATATGCGTCGTGCCTGTTTGAGGAATTCTCGCAGTGCTTCTGTGTCGAGCAGTGTGCCGATCTTCGATCCGGACGAACGTCGGGGAAATCGTCGCATGGCCACGCTCGCCTGTGTCTATTCGGTGGATCGTTATGTGCGGAAGCCTGCCGACATCATCGCGGCCCTGTTTCGCGATCCTGAAGATTCCACTAATCGCGAGCCTCGTCCGATTCCCGTGACGAAACAACTGACGGCGCGTTTCGCCCGCGAACGTGATTTGGGGGCAGGGCCGGAAACGATCTCCGGCCAGATCGAAGCGTTCAGCTGGGCCAGTCAACGGATTCGTGATCGGCTGCAACCGAAGCAGCCGCTGGTCGCGCTGATGGACGGCTCGCCCAGCCAGTGGGACGCCATGCATGCGTCTCTGGATCCGGATGTCTCGGCACGCGAGGTCGAAATTCTGGATATTCTGCATGTGTCGCAATACGTGTGGAAAGCCGCCAAAGTGTTTCATCCGCATCGCGAGCATCAGGAAGCATTCGCTCGCGAATGACTGGAACGCATTTTGTCGGGTGACGTGAACAGTGTAATCACTGGCCTGCGTCGCATGGCGACAATGAAGAAGCTCAAGGGCAAGGCCGCGACGGAAATTCAGACCGTGTGTGGTTACTTCACCAACAACGCCGATCGCATGAAGTATGACGAATACCTGAAAGCCGGCTATCCCATCACGACGGGTGTGATCGAAGGTGCTTGCCGTTATCAGGTGAAAGACCGCATGGAACGCAGCGGGATGCGGTGGACTGTTGCCGGTGCGCAACCCATGCTGTACATCCGGGCGATCCACCAGTCTCCCGATCGCAACGATTTTTATGAAGTCCGGATCAAGACCGCATTACAATCACTCTACCCGCACAAGTCGCTCATCAAAAACTACAACCCATGCCCCGCCTAACCCTGCGGCATGCCAGCCACACCCAATTCGATCCGTGGTCATTCGAACTTACTGAAGCTCTGTTGTCAGAGAGCGAAGCGTTTTGGCGCAACCTTATTACCATCTTAACCATGATCTACTGCTGTATTCTGATTGTCCTGTCGATGCTGAGTGCTCTGTTTTTGCTGATCGCTGAAGCGAAATCGTCCGTCGTACTCATTGTGTGCTTCGTTGCTGTTCGTCTCTTGTTGACGTGGCTCATTGTTCGAGCAAACCGACTGCGCGAACGAGATATAAAACCCATTCGCCTGGGATATCAAGAGCAGGGAGACCTCCATGTCGATGCGGTGTCTTCTGCAAGGTTGGCGGTCATACTCGGGCTGTTGTTTGCGAATACTATGTTCGTTGGTGGCGTAATGAGGATGAATCTGTTTGCGATGGTTCATGGGGTGATCCGGCTGTTGCTCATGGCGTGGGGGTTCGAACGATTAATCGAGAGAAACGTTCGTTAATGGACTCAATTTCGGAAGGCATGGCTCACCGGTCTGATCTAGAATAGCTGCCAGGTGGTACGTTTTCATGGCAAACTGTCCGCAGGGGCTGGTGGCATGGTCAATTCTCCTGGAAGCGCTCTACGACAGCGGAGTTTTGTTTCGCGGCGGCAAGTCTTGCAGATGGGCGGGCTGATCGCTCTGGGATTGACGTCGGCTCAACTGTCGAAGTTGCGGGCGGGCACGACGGATGATGCCAGCATAGCGAAGCGACGGCAGAACTCCTGCGTGTTCCTGTTTTTGTTTGGCGGGCCGAGTCAGATCGATCTCTGGGATATGAAGCCGAATGCGTCGGCGGAAATTCGCGGAGAGTTTCAGCCGATCGCGACCAAAGTGCCGGGTATTCAGATTTGTGAGCATCTGCCAAGGCTGGCTCAACAAATGGACAAGGTCTGTCTGCTGCGTTCGATGAAGCACAAAATGAATGTCCACGGTCCTGCGTGCAGCGAAGTGTTCAGCGGTCGGCCCTATCATTCGGCTCCGATTACGGATCAGGCAACTCCCGAGGACTGGCCATCACTGAGTGCCATGACGATGCGGTATGGGAATTCACAAACGGGTTTGCCGCCGTCTGTCGTGTTGCCGTGGTATCTGCAGTTTCCCGGTCAGAGTGCGCGGATCGCCGGTCAGACCGGTGGTCGCATGGGAGAGCGTCACGATGCGATGCTCATTCAGGGCTCCGGCGACGGCGAGTTTCAGGTCGATGGACTGGCATCGGATGAAACCGTCTCACTCGCGCGGATTGAGAACCGGCGGCGGTTGTCTCAGCAACTTCAATTGGGCAATCCTCAACTGTCGTATTCGCAAAAACTGGTGAATGACGTCGATCGGCATCGTGATCGAGCGTTTTCTCTGCTGCAGCACAAGGCGGGCGAAATTCTGGATCTGGAGCGTGAAACGACGACGCTGCGTGATGCCTACGGGCGCACCTCGGTCGGACAAAGTCTGCTCATGGCGAGGCGGCTGATTGAAGCGGGGGTTTCGCTCGTGACGGTCAACTGGGAAGACGAAACGAAAATCTCTGGTACGAATACCTGCTGGGACACTCACGAAGATAACTTCAACAAACTCAGAACACTGCTGTGTCCGATGTTCGATCAGGCGTTCCCGGCGTTTCTGCGGGATCTGGATGATCATGGCTTGCTGGAGACGACTCTTGTCGTGGCGGTCGGTGAGTTTGGTCGAACGCCGAAACTGGGTCAGTTCACTCAAAGCTCGAACACGAAAAAATCCGGTCGCGACCACTGGCCTCATGCCTTCACCGCGTTACTGGCTGGCGGTGGCGTACGCGGCGGACAGGTTTATGGCAGCACGGATCGACACGCAGGGTTTGTGACGGACAGTCCGGTCTCACCCGCCGATTTGTCGGCTACCATTCTGTATCACCTGGGAGTGGATCACACTCAGGAATACGTTTCGAACAATCAAGGCCTGCGGCACCGGCTTAGCGACGGGAGCCCGGTGAAAAATCTCGGATAGGTACTGCGTGGCTTGCGGAAAAGTGCTTAGTTTTTTGCTGTGTCCTTGTTTGTCCGGGATTCATTCTCGCTGAACGGCACGACCATGTCCCCTCTCTCCACTGATCGGCCTGAGTCAGCCGCAGGAATTCGAATTTACGATACGAGAAGTCGGATCGTCAGGGACTGGCAGGCAGCCACCAGATTCTGTGGCTTTTTGTCAGACAGGAATTCCGTTCACACCAACTGAAAACTGCAGGGCAGTGCTCCAATTTCCGTTATACAGCTTCCCCGCCTCCGCACGCGCTGCGCGGACCCAGACTTTGAGAGGCTATCCGAGAAGTTTTTCAATGATTTATGCAGCGACGGCTTGAACGGGTTTGGGTGGATTTCTGTAGTTGAAGGTTTGGGGAGGATCAGTGGG
>JAYTAK010000281.1:0-10331 GCA_043737515.1 Candidatus Kuenenia sp.
GCGACTCTGCCCGATGACGTTGAAGTCACTCATATCAACCTGAATGACCAGACAGCCGAAGGCATTCGTCATAAGGTCTACCCTGCCTTCGGAGTTCAATACCATCCCGAAGCCTCCGCCGGGCCGCATGACAGCCATTACCTGTTCAGCGAATTTCTGCAGATGATGATGGTTTGAAATCCCAATGTCCAATTTCCAATGACCAATGAATCGCAGTTGAATCTCGCATCTCCCAATGGTCTGCGATTCATTGGTCATTGGAGCTTAGTCATTGGTCATTCTCTTTTTACTTTCCTCCAACTGAAAAGGCTCCCTCTCCGATGGCTCTCGAACGAACTTTGATTCTTGTCAAACCGGATGGTGTGCAGCGACGACTGATCGGGCGCATTGTTTCGCGGATTGAAGACAAAGGCCTCAGCATTGTCGGAATGAAAATGCTGCAGGTGACGCCCGAACTCAGCAAACAGCACTACGCCGAACACGTCGCAAAGTCGTTCTACAAGGATCTGGAAGCCTTCATCACGTCCGGCCCGGTTGTGGCGATGGTCGTTGAAGGGCCCGAAGCGATCACCGTCATGCGAACGCTGATGGGAAAGACAAACTCACGCGAATCTGCCCCCGGCACAATTCGCGGCGACCTCGGAGCCAGCCGTCAGATGAACCTGATCCACGGCAGCGACGGCCCCGATGCCGCCGCCCGCGAAATCCCCACGTACTTCAGGGCCAACGAAATTGTCGCGGCACCCAATGCCCTGGCGGATCATCTGTGGGCGAAAGATGAAGAATAGGCGTGTAAAAACCATAAGTCCTATAGGTCACATAGGACTTATTGTAAGCGGCAGGTCAACGCTCTAACCGCCGCTATCCGCTTTCACCGCTCCGCGATCTTTGTGGATCTTGAATTCAAACGCATCCACCAAAGCAATCCAACTGGCTTCAATGATGTTTTCGCTGACACCGACGGTGCTCCACATGCCGTCTTTGTCACGGCTTTCGATCACCACGCGGACTCGGGCGGCCGTGCCTTCGCTGCTGTTGATAACACGGACCTTGTAATCCACAAGGGTCATATCAACCAATCCAGGATAGGCTGCCGTCAATGCTTTTCGCAAGGCGCTGTCGAGCGCATTCACAGGGCCGTCGCCTTCACCCACGACGTGTCGGCAACTGGTGCCGGTCGTGAGTTTGATCACCGCTTCTGTCAGCGTTCCTCGCGCCTGGTTTTCGACGTTGACACGATAGTGATCCAACTGAAAAGCTGGTACATAGGTTCCCGCCTGTTTCATCACCAGCAGATCAAATGACGCTTCGGCAGCTTCGTACTGATAGCCCTGGTGCTCCAGATCCTGCACGGCATTCAGGATCTTCTGCATGAGTTCATTATTCTCACTGATGTTGAACTTGGTTGTCTTGGCGACGATATTGGATCGCCCGGAGAGTTCGCTCACCAGAATGCGGCGTTCGTTGCCCACCGTTTCCGGCTGGATGTGTTCATAACTCCGCGCGATACGGTTGACTGCATGGACGTGCATTCCGCCTTTGTGAGCAAACGCACTTGTTCCGACAAACGCCTGTCCGGAACGAAAGTTCATATTGGCCAGTTCGTAGACGTAGCGCGACAGCTCCGTCAGCCGCTGGATCTTGCCGGGTGCCAGTACGTCGTAGCCCAGCTTGAGTGACAGGTTCGCGGCGACGGAAACCAGATCGACGTTTCCACATCGTTCGCCGATCCCGTTGATCGTTCCCTGAACCTGGATTGCGCCGGCTTTAACAGCAGCCAATGAATTCGCGACAGCGAGTTCACAGTCATTGTGGCAATGAATCCCGATGCGACATTTCACCGCGTTCTGCAGCGCGATGACGGCTTCGACAATTTGTTCGGGCAACGATCCGCCGTTTGTGTCACACATGCAGATCATGTCGGCACCTGCGTCGGCGGCAGCCTTCCATGTCTGCACAGCGTAATCCGCGTTCGCCCGCCAGCCATCGAAGCAATGCTCGGCGTCGTAGATCACTTCACGGCCTTCTGATTTTGCAAACGCGATTGAATCGCTGATCATCGCGAGATTCTCTTCCAGCGAGACGCGCAGGACCTCGGTGACATGCAGGTCCCATGTCTTGCCCACGATCGTGATCACCGGAGCTTTGCTGCCGATCAGCGCCTGCATCCCGATGTCGTCTTTCGCTGCGATTCCTTTCCGGCGGGTCATGCCAAACGCGGTGATTTTCGCATGCTTCCATTCCATCTCGGCGGCACGCTGGAAAAACTCTTCGTCTTTCGGATTCGAAAGCGGGTATCCGCCTTCGATATAGTCAAAGCCGAGTTCGTCCAGTTTTCGGGCGATCATGAGTTTGTCCTGCAGCGAGAAATTGACGCCTTCTCCCTGGGAACCATCGCGTAAGGTTGTGTCGTAAAGCTGGATGCGAGCCATGTGTTCGGCCTTTGATTGTCTAAATGCCTGACTGTCAGACGCTGTTCAATACCAACAAAAAAACCCTCAGGGGTGACCTGAGGGCTGGAATCGGTTTCGGTGTTCCTCAGGCGTGCCGCGGAGGTCGAGCGGGAATAATGCCGCCGATCAGAATCATCTGAATGCCGTGAAGGCTGAGGTTCATGTGTGACACTTTAGAAGACAAGTGGCAGGAACGTCAACGAGAAACCCGCCGTGAAATTCCAGGAAGCATCGTTCGCGGGAATTTGGGATTGAAATCACCGTAAATGACGGTCGAAACCGAGTCCGGGCGTAGAATCCATTCATATTGGGTGTGTCCAGCGCCAGCGGAACACACCAATTCCTCACACTTTTCCACAACGGTGCGTTGCGCTCCGCTTCACGCACCCTACGATTAAGCAACAACCACAATCGCCATTCCGCTCACAACGCAATCAACGCCACATCCGCATGTCTGAACCGGAAATCACAACATCGCCAACAACTCGAACCATTTCCGGTCGCTGGCTAGTGATCGGAATGTTTGCGATGGGCATCACCGCGACGGGGCTGCTTTACGCATACTCAACGTTGCATCTTGGTCCGTTCAAGCCGCTCCAGGAGGCGATCGTCCGAGAATTTCCCGGTTCGGCTCCGCGTGTGGATGGAGGCAAGAAACGGATGCAGTTGGACACTCCGACGATCCTGCGGATTCTCATGAAATCTGAGATTGATCCGCTGTCGGAGAGCGAAGAGTCTGTTCGTGCGATGATGGCCATGCGAAAACGGGTCGCTGAATTGGCCCTCGAAAAGGTGACACTGCCGGATCTTGAAATCATCGAACTGCACGTTTACAAGCTGGTGCAGGAAGACCAGATCCTTAAACGATCGTACCGTCTGGATCTCAAGTCTGGCGCGGACTGGATTGAGATTGATGAGCGTGGTGAGGCCGTTTCGGCTGCCGCGGATGGGAAGTAAAGTTGTGCGGCGGGGGCCACGTCGCTGCACTGTCCAAACTGTTTGCATAAGCCTTGCGGCGTTGTTTTCGATCGTGCGTTGACAGGAATGCGAGTCGCGGAGCGACGTCGCCTACGTAGCTCAGTCGCTCCGCCGACTGAGATTCTCTGGTACAAACATGGCACTTCTCCAACGGTTGACTTACGGCAATCGCACCGCCAATCGCGATTTCATCGGCTGCCTAAGCCCGAAACATCGGAAAATTCGGAAAAACCTCTCCCGGATGCCGTATCCTGAGCAACCTGTCCTTGTTTCTCATCCTGCGCGACACCACCATGCCGTTTTCGGGGTTCAATTGCCCTTGTAGCTCCCGACTCCAGCGAATTGAAAAGCCAAATCATGTCCGACATCTTTATCGAATGGGATCGCGACCGTCTGGTTGTCGCGCGCGGGCGAACTGACGGCAATCGTGTCGAGATCACAGAATCCCGGATCATTGATCGCCCCGACGACGCAGCGGATATGCTGGCGGTTGTGGATCAGTTGAAGCAATTCGCTGGCAGCACGTCGGGCAAGAACCGCCCTCAGGTGGCTGTCGTATTCCCTCGACAATTCGTCACCATTCATCGGATTCAATTGCCGCAGGTCATGGATGCTGAGTTGCCTGATATGGTTCGCATGCAGGCGACCATGCGTCTGACCGTGCCGCTCGAATCCGTCAGCATGGATTTTGCACCGCTGCCCGTCATTGCTGGCAGCATGACCCGTGACGTATTGTTGGTCACGGCTCCGAATGATCAGGTGTCTCAAGCGCGTCGAACTCTGAATGAGGCCGGCCTGGAATTTAAAGAACTCCGTGTGAGTGCGTTCTGCCTGGCTCAGGCTGCGGCTCAGGCCGGGATTCTGAAGGAGAGCACAGACGCATCATTAGTCGATGTCATCGTGTTGATGCGTCGGGATTTCATCGAAGTCACATTCCTGCGCGGCACTGCGGTGCTGTATTCCCACAGTGGCAGTTCCTGGTCATCGGCTGATGCGATCGAACGCACGCTGCGATCGGAACTGACGCGTGCCCGCATGTCGGCGGCAGAATCGCTGGGTGAACACAAGATTCGCCGCATCCTGTTGATCGGTTCTGCAGATGCCACCAGTGCTGTATCGGATCAGTTGTCCTTGCGATTCGACGCAGCCACGATGGAACGTATTGATCCGGCAACTGCACTGGTTCATGGCAAACTGACAGCGGGTGTCTCTGCCACTGATGTGGTCGCCCTGGCCGGCGCGATCCGAGGTGATGCCAAAGCAACCGTCGCTGCGGTGGACCTGATCAACCCGCGAAAACCTCCGGAAAAGAAAGACTATCGCCGCGTTGCAGTGTTGGGCGGAACGCTGGCGGCTCTGTTGCTCTTCGCCGCGGTGTACTTCTGGCGGCAGGGACAGATCAATGAGCTGACACAACAAAAAGACTTGCTCCTGGCGTCGAACGGTGTCATACAAGCGGAACTCAAGGTCGGTGATGGCGAACTCAGTCAGGCAATCAGAATTGGTGAATGGGTCGATCGCGATATTGAATGGCTGGATGAAATCGTACGTCTGCAGGCTGTACTCCCCAAAACCGATCGGTTCGTCGTCGATAATTTTGTGTTTTCCACCGTGCAGAAAGGTGGCACGGGAATTATCAAGCTGGAAGGCTACGCCAAATCATCGGCCGACATTGAAGAAGTCGGTCGAGTACTGACGGAAGCTGGCTACCGTGTGACACCCTATACGCCGACGCTTTCCCCCGCCAGCGCAGCTCCGGACTATGCGATCAAGGTAGTGCTGGAGCTTGGGTTGCCGGAAGTCAGGAATGATCAGTCATCGTGATGGGACCGTGATGGAGCCAACTACAGAATCCGAAGCTGACAATTGACGGAAACAGTAATGGACGATCAAAAACGAACGAAGATTCTTGCGGGCGGACTGGCTCTGGTCATGCTGGTGTTTCTGCTGCGCTCGAAAGCCGATGAGTGGCTGCGCGGGCCGATCCGCAAGTTGCAGTCTGAGGTGGCCGATGCAGAACAAGATGCCGAGACGCTTCAGGCGGATCAGCTTCAGTTGCAGGTTGCACAGCGCAATTTAGATGACTGGAGGGCTATCAGTCTGCCCCCCGATGTGGACAATGCACAAAGACTGTATCGTGAATGGGTTCAGACGCTGGCGGAAGAATGTGGCTTCAGCCGCATTGATGTCGTGCCTGCATCCAAGGCGACTCAGAAGGAATTCAGCACAGTTGCAGTGGAAGTGCGCCGTGCTGAGACAGACCTGCAGGGGCTGGCAAAATTCCTGTACCTGTTTGATCAGGCCAAAATGCTGCATCGGATTTCGTCGATGACGATCGACAGCCCCAGTTTGAAACCCAATCCGCGTCTGACAATCTCGTTCACAGCCGAAGGCATGAGTGCCGCAGGAGCCGAAGATCATCAGGAATTGCTGGCCCGCACATCGCTGACGACCGCTGTAAACGAAAAGGACACGATGATCGTGGCCGCTCCGAGTGACCTGTTTCCAATCGCAGCACCTCCCGAAGAATTTGAACCGTTTCTGGTACGCATCGATCGCGAATTGCTGAAAGTCGCCGCCGTCACAGAGTCCGGCTGGCAGGTGGCACGGGCTGCAGAGGGAACACAGGCTGCGTCCCACGATGCGAACGCCGTCGTTGAATTGTTTCCAGTCGCATGGGACCGCAAGGAAAAAACACTGGATCAATACGCTTCATTTGTGAATGCGTCGCCCTTTGTGATTCCTTCACCACCGAAAAAGTACACGCCACGAATTACCGGGGTGTCTGACAAGTCGATCAAGTCGGGAGAAGCAGTCGAGTTCACTGTCAAAGCGGATGGGCTGGATCCGGAACTTGGAGCCGCTCAGTTTGCCCTGGCAGAAGCCGCCGAGGGGATGACGATCGATGCCGCTTCCGGTAAATTCGCGTGGAAGCCAGTCGCGGAACTCACTCCTGGCGAATACACAGCCACCGTGCTCATGACTCAGGAAAAGAATGCGGACGTCAAAGTTGATTCCAAACTGAAAATCACAATCAAACAACCGAATAATGCGCCCACAATCACGCTGATCGAATCAGCGATCGTGGTCCTGGGAAAAGAATTTACAACCACCGCCACCGCTGCCGATGTCGATGCCACGGACACACTGAAGTTTTCACTCGGAGGCGGTTCTCCGGAAGGGCTCGCGATTGATGAAAAGACGGGGCAACTCAAATGGACACCGCCAAAGACGTTTACGCCGGGCAAATATGATGTCGAAGTCAAAGTGACCGACAGCGCCGAAGAGGCGATGTCTGCAGCGGCAAAAATCGCACTGGATGTGCAGGACGATTTTGCGTCGCTCACCATTCTGTCCGGAATCGTCGGCAAGGATGGTGTGCTGCACGCCTGGTTCCGCAACAAGGCGACGGACAAAGTGAATCCGTTGAAGGAAGGCGAAGAACTGGCCGTTTCTGAGATCTCGGCGGAGATCGTTTCGATCACGGATCGTTTCGTTACTTTCCGAGACGAAGAAGGTCTCTGGAAGCTGAGACTGGGAGACGGTCTGCGACAACGCGTGCTCATCGAACCTGCCGAGAAACCTGCGGTGCCGGTACCGCCGACTGTTGACCCGACTGCTGCTGAACCGACTGCTGTTCCAGTCACACCGGAACCTGTCACACCGGAACCAGTCACACCGGAACCTCCTGCTCCATGATGCAGATTGGATTGCTAGTGCGTCGTCAGGGCTAACAATTCGGGTCGATTCTGTAGGCCTGACTTCCAACGATCGTTATTCGTCGAAATCAAGTTCATCATCCGACAGATCGTCGTCGTCAACGTTTTCATCCGTCAACTCAAATCGACCTGACTGCCAGACGGCTCCGGGAACGTCCGTGTAAGTCTCTTCGCTTTCCAGAACTTCAGTCACAAGCGCCGGGATTTGATAACACATGGCCTGGAAGCGAAGGGCGACTTCGCGAGCAATGTCTTCGGATTCCGCGAGTACGCCCCATTCCGTGATATACGTTGTCCAGTTTTCCTGACCGCTGAGTCGTTCCGGATCTTCGTTCCACGTCTCATCTAGCGGCTGATGCACAAGGCATCGATACAGACGGACGTTTTCAATCGGTTTCTGGTCCGTGGATTCCCGCTGCCACTGGAACCAGGAATCCGGCATCAGCCCCGATCGCAGCAACCGCGATTCCACTCGGGCGACCAATGCCTCATCATTCAGAACTTCTTCGGCCACCACACACAGGCGTTGCAGGAGTTCGGCGATCCCTGTTGACGACAGGAAGTCCACCCGGAACAACGGCGTTTCCATGGCAATCGCCAGATGCGGATGCGCGCCCGGCAAGTCGCCCAGTCGAGCCTTTGCCGCGGCCCTCATCAGTTCCAGATGCCAGCCAGTCGATTCTGCCAGAAGCTCTTCCAGATCAATACATTCAAGGCAGAGCTTGAAATCACCCTGCTCATAGTAGCAGACGCCGCGATAGTAGTTCGTCCACAGATTCGGACCGGCCAGTTGTTCGAATTTTTCGAGGTACGTCAGCGTGGCATCATACTGCTTCAGCCTGAACGCCAGCATCGCGGCATCAAACGCGACGTGCGAGTCAACACTGCCCTCGCGGAGACTCACATCCAGCACATGCAGTGCGTCGCGCGGGCGTTCGGTACTGGAATAGAGATCCGCCAGTCGCCGCACGATGTTGCCATCGACACGATCCAGGCGAAACGCTCTGGCGAAGCAGCGCTCCGCCTCGCCCTGATTGTCCTCAGCCGCGAAGTGATCGCCCGCCCGCAGAAAGTTACGCGGCTTTGTGGCGTCCAGTTCCAGCGACTTGCGAAACAACTGCTCAGTGCGCTCGGTCGTGATTTTTTCCGCCAACGCTTCATTCGGACAGCCGCGCAGAGCATCACCCAGCACGCCCAGCACAGACAATGCAACGGCATTGCTGCGGTGCGGTGCGGCGAGGGCGTTGGCCCATTTCCAGACGTCTTCTCCGTCTTCACCCGCTCCCACGAGATATCCCATCAGATGCAGCAGCCCGCAGGCATCTTCCTGATGAGCCGCCTCGTCCGGACCTGTCGCCAGAATGTCCGCGCGGATGCTGTCAAACTTCTCCTGCGTTGGTTCCTGCATCAGATCATTCATGCGCAGGCGGAACGATTCGATCTGTTTCGACAACGGCGTCTCTGTCGGCCCCGGTTCTTCCGGAGACATTTCGCTGTCATCATCGGCAACAAGTTTGTTCACTGCGTTTGCTGCCGGAGATTCGGGCACTGCTGTCCGTCGAGGCTCAGCAGCAATGGCCAGTGGAGACGGCGTATTGGTGTCCAGCAGCAACTGCAGCCGCCGCAGTGTCAGATAGTCGTTGGCCGATCGGGCTCGTTGTTCCAGTTGCCGGGCCAGAGTCTCCGCCTGCTTCTGTTGTCCCGCCAGGCGTTTGACAGCGATCAGTCGCAGTCGTGTTTCGAACCACAGGTGCGTACCGTTGCATTTCTGGAGCCGCTGATCCCAGTGACTCAGCAAACGTGAAGCCTCGTCCCAGTTTTCGTGCTGCACCGATCGCAACGCAGCGTTGAGATCCAGGACGTGTTCAAAGACCGGGCATTCTTCCGCAGTCGGCAATTGCAGGAAATCCGGATCAGCCTCAATGAGAGATGGCAATCCAGCCGCCAGTCGAATGGTATCCCGCGCCATCAACGTCCGAATCCGTGATTCAAGCTTGAGTGACACGGCTTCGCTCTGAGTAAATCCCAGCGCACGGTCAATGGTGGTCAGCGCTTCGTCGAAGCGTCCGTGCAATGCTGCCAGCCATGCCAGCTTGCTGGTCGCCAGCCAGCGGCGATCACCACGATCCGACCACGCACCGTCCTGTTCCATGACCAATCGACATTGATGCCCGGCGATATCAGCGTCGTCCGCAGCCAGATACACGTCGCACGCATACTCGCGAAAACAGCTCACACAGCCGATCTTACCCGTCCGCCGACAGATCTGAATTCCGTCCGTGATGCAGGCGTGCATTCCGTCGGAGTTGTATCCTTCCAGTTGACCGGTGGCCTCCGCCAGATTCTCATACGCACAGGAACTCATCGAATACACAAGGTAGTCATACTGTTCTCTCGAAAAGTCTGATTGAATCTGCCGCACCTGCTCTTCGTTTTCCAGAATCGCAATGAGTTCGATCGCGCGTTCGCGCATCGTCTGGAATTCGAACAGATACTGCGCCTGATCCATCTGGAAAAACGTGCCCAGCACATAAGCGTGAGCGCGATGCTCGACTCTGCCGCGTCGTCGCAGTTCCCCGTACAGTCGCGAAGAACTGGAAAACTGGCATTTGGGAATCAGTTCTCCCGCACGTTCCTGAAGATCCTGCAGTTGCTGATCGATCTGCGAGTCGTCACTGGATGCCATGATTAAACCTTTCAAATCCCAATGTCCAAATCTCAATGACCAATGAATCGCAGGTGCAGCCTGCAATGTCGGATTTATTGGTCATTGGTACTTGGACATTGGTCATTCATCGTTCCCCCACAGCGCATCGGCGATCCAGTCCAGATCTTCCATCTGGACATCCGCCGCTTCTTTCCCGCGTCCGGCACCGGCTGCATTCAGGGCATTCGTGACCAGTAGACGCAGCACGCTCGCCAGCGGACTGCGAATCCCCTGACTCAACGCCCGCTGCACCAGCCGATGTTCTCGATTCAGGATCACTTCATTCTGTCCCGTCGGTGCCTGGCGAAAATGTGCGTCAATCAAACGCTGAAAACCTTTCGGAATATCTCCATCGCGGCGAAGCTCTTCAAACGTCTGCGCGAGTTCGTAACGCTCATTCAGGAACGCGACAACGGGCAGACTCTTGTCAAACGACGCCATCAGCACGCGCGCCTTTGTGGAACGGAAAAAATC
>JAYTAK010000282.1:0-10331 GCA_043737515.1 Candidatus Kuenenia sp.
TGGCGAGCGGCATGCGTCAGCTTGCCGGTACAAAAAAGCGATGTACCGGAGGGCTCACGCCACTCCGCTCGCCGGACTCATTTCTGGCCGCGCGGAGTACAATGCTCACGGAGCACAGCATCAAACTCTGCATGACTCGATGACCGTACGATGCGCGACCTTGAACAATTTGTCCCAAAACTTCTGGATTTTCTGTGTGCCTTAAAGCACGTCGCGAGCGAAGGCGATATCTTGGCAGGAAGCTACGTGCGGGGTGGGCACCATTCGCATTGGTATGGCAATAACCTGACTCGCCCATTCCACCACGTAACGTCAATCGGTGCGGTGCCATGAAGCAATATCCCATCACCTGCGAAATCTCCGGCCCCACCGCCATGTGGACCCGCCCAGACACAGGCGACGCGCCGGTCAGCTATCCCGCACCATCGTATGGGGCCGTGAAAGCGATCTTCGAATCCATTGTCTGGCTCAAGTCCGCCGAAGTCGTGCCCACGCGCGTTGAGATTTGTGCTCCGCTTGTCTTCCACACGTACTCGACCAACTACGGCGGGCCGTTTGCAAAGTGTTGCAACCAATGATTGAAAGCTCGCCAATCAACACGACGTTTTATGCGCGGTGGACAGACGATCGAACGAAACCACAACTGTTGTGTTCGCATCTGTCGAACGTCTCGAGCCGCGCCAAAGTGCTTGCCGAGTTGGCTCGAGGATCTGACATGGCGTTCGTCGCGGCAGCGAAACTCGCCGGCTTGTTGCACGATTTGGGCAAGTACCGACTCGCGTTTCAGGAGTATCTCAACGTCGGTGATCGCGGACGACGGTCTGCTGAGACCGACCATGCGGCTTACGGAGCGGCAGCAGGTGGAGTCGCCTGGGATGCGCTTGCTGTCGCTTTTGCAATCGGCGGGCATCATGCGGGATTGCATGATCTAGGTCTGTTGATGAAGCAAATCGAAGGTTCGAGATATCACGCGATCGACCGATTTCCTGAGTTGTTCGACACTGCAAATGAATCTGACCAACTGGCCGGCGAACTGGCGATCTTGAAACCCAATCAAGATAACTTGAGCGATTCGCTCGCACGGATCGACTTTGACGAGGACGATGAATCCGACAAGCGGCGGTTCGACGTTTTCGTGCGGATGTTGTTCGCGATTCTGGTCGATGCGGATCGGCTCGATTCAGAGAAGTTTGAGCAGGAGCATCGACGACAACGAGCGTGGGAGCGACCGACGCGGATGCTGGATGCCACAGTGCTGCTGGATCGGCTGGATGCGGCGCGGAGAGCGAAGGGCTCGGAGAAGAAGGAATCTCGTCCTGAGTTGAATCAACTTCGAGACAGCGTGTTTGAAGCGTGCCGCGATCGCGGGCGGAATTCACACTCCGGATTCTTCTCGCTGACGGTGCCGACGGGTGGCGGCAAGACGATTTCGTCAATGGCCTTTGCACTCGAACACGCAAAGGCTCGCGATCTGCGACGAGTCATCGTCGTGATTCCGTATCTGTCGATCATCGAGCAGAACGCCCGCGATTATCGAATGATCTTCGGCGCGGATCAGGTGCTCGAGCACCACAGCGCCGTCGAGGTGTCACCGCCCAGGAAGCCGTCCGACGCGGATGCCGAAGAGCCAGCTCAGGCACTCGACATTGAACGGGCGATGGAAAACTGGGACGTGCCGATTGTCGTGACGACGGCCGTGCAGTTCATCGAAACGCTGTTCGCTGCGTCGCCTGCGAGAGCTCGCAAGCTGCACAACGTCGCACACAGCGTCGTAATTTTTGATGAAGTGCAAACGTTGCCAACGCATCTCCTCGAACCAACACTCGACGTGCTGCGAACATTGCAGCAGCACTTCGGAGTTAGCGTGTTGTTCTGCTCGGCGACGCAGCCCGCGTTCTTAAAGTCGGGCAATCTGCGGCACGGATTTCAGAAGGACGAAGTAAGCGAGATCACGCCATCACCCGCTGAACTGTTTCAAAAACTGCGGCGAGTTAAGTACCGCATCGAACCGTCGGAGTCATGTTGGAGCTGGGATCGCCTGGCGAACGAAATGTTGTCGCTCAAACGACCGCAGGCACTCGCAGTGGTCAATCTTCGGCAACATGCGTTCGATACGTACTTGGCATTGAAATCGATGCTCTCATCTCGTAGCGGAAGTGGTGAGATTTCGGACCTGAACTCCCACGAATTCAATGGCGACGGTGCCGTCTTTCATTTGTCGTCGGCGATGTGCGCCGCCCATAGGCTTGACGTGTTGGGACTATCGAAGACACCGCCGAAGAATAACATCAAACAACGGCTGACTGACAAGTTGCCATGTTGGGTGATTTCAACGCAGCTCATCGAAGCGGGAGTCGATATCGACTTCCCAACAGTATTCCGCGCGATGGGACCGCTCGATTCAATCGTTCAAGCGGCGGGGCGTTGCAATCGCGAAGGCCAATTGCGAGATGAGTCCGGCCAACTGATTCCCGGCGACGTGATAGTCTTTCATCCTGAAATGCCGTCCGGGAAAAGCGGCCTGCCGCCGGGCAACTATTCCAAAGCCACTGGCATCGCACCAAACTACCTCAAAGACACGGAAAAACTCGCCACCGATCCCAATGTTTTCGCCAAGTACTTCAACGAGTTGTTCCAAATCACCGCGACCGATCGAATGATTCGCGGCGAGGACACGATTCAGCAATCGCGAGCGAAGCTCAATTTTCGCACCGTCGCCGAACGAGCCAAGGTCATCAGCGAGGACACAATTGGGGTAATCGTTCCGTATGGCCGAGCAAAGAAGCTGATTGCGGTCATTCGCCGGACCAACCGAATCGATCACGGAGTCCTGCGTCGTCTGCAACGCTTCATGGTCAATTTGCGCTGCGGACCACAATCCATTTACGAGCAACTCAAGAATGAAGGTCGTCTCCTGGCACTTTTGCCCGGCATCGCGGACATCCCTGTCCTTGACGCTGATTGCTACGACCCTCAACTCGGAGTTGTGTTCAAAGAACGACCGCTGGAAGATTTCATTCAATGATCCATATCATACACTGTCGCACCAAGGACACATGCAACTATCTCGACACTGCCGCGCCTGTAAACCACGCCAATCCTTGAGGGAGCAGCCTGCCAATGACCAATATCAACCAGGTAACAGTCCGCGTATGGGGCGATTATGCCTGCTTCACGCGGCCAGAGATGAAGGTCGAACGGGTCAGCTACCCAATCATCACGCCGTCCGCCGCACGAGGGGTCTTGGAAGCGATCTTCTGGGAACCTCAGATGTGCTACGTCATTGACCAGATTGCCGTCGTGAAGAAGGGCCGCTGGTTCAGCTTTCGCCGCAACGAAGTCTCGGCGGTGATCAGTATGGACTCGGCGAAATCATGGATGCGCGGCAAGACGCCCGTGAAGTATATCGAAGCGGGAGGCGGTGCGGCAGACGCTGCGCAACGCAACATGCTCGCGCTGGCGGAAGTCGACTACCTCATTACTGCGGAAGTTCGGTTGACGCGGCGAGCCAAGCCGGCGAGCGACAACCTCGGCAAGTACCTCGCTGAAATCCAAAAGCGAGCGTCACGCGGCAAATGCTTCCATCGTCCCGCGCTCGGCTGTCGCGAGTTCGCCGCCGACTTTGATTGGGTAGAGCCGGACGA
The DNA here is from genome assembly GCA_043737515.1 of Candidatus Kuenenia sp. Lineage (GTDB taxonomy): Bacteria > Planctomycetota > Planctomycetia > Planctomycetales > Planctomycetaceae > SXXK01. The sequence continues at coordinate 3,645 of JAYTAK010000282.1, forward strand.
CATCGCGTCGTTCAAGCTGGAGAAGTGGGAGAGCGAAGACCTCGGCCTGATGCTTTACGACGTCTTCGATCATGAGCGTCGCGAAGTCGCGACCGATGACGACCCGCACGTCCATCCCGGCGCGGTTTTCTTTCGAGCCACCATCAATAATGCTGTTCTTGACTGTCACCCGGATCGCATTGCTGACCGATTCGTTCGACCACAACGGAAGGTGAAGTAAAACACATGCTGCTGCAAGCGCTTTACGAATATGCGCAATCGAGAAAGCTGCTCGCGGACCTGCCGCTTCAGCGTCGAACGCTGCACGCTCTGATTGATCTGGATGCCGACGGCAAGTTACGACTGCCTTATCTCAAGGAACTCACCCAGCCTGATGCGAAAGGCAAAGAGTCCGCTGGGTTCGATTACTTGCTGCCACGCTTTCCGGGCGAGAACAACGGCGGCAAGGCGTACTTTCTGGCCGAAGGTTCGGTCGCGCTGTTTGGTCGAGACAAAACAACCGGTGAGACAATTCCCGCACCCGTCAAAGCCGACTCGAAAGAGAAGGACAAGAACCCCACGAAAGCGTTTCTGCATTTCTGGGATCAGATTCAAGCCGCGTTCGACGTCACGAACGACGCGCGTCTGAGAGCGATGCTTGCCTTCAAACGCGGCTACTTGTTGGAGCAAGACGGTCTGATTCAGTGTCAACTGCCTTTCGTCCGGATGCGAGCCAAGGACAAAGGCAAGAAACAGGGCGAACTGGAGTTTGTCGCCAACACGGGAGCCAACGACGGCAATTACATCGTCGTCGAAAAATCCACGTTCGGATTCAGTGTCGATGGCAATCCGGTGACGCTCATCAACGAAGACGATCCGCTGCGCGAGTACTGGTTCCGACAGTTCGCTCGTCAGGCGTTCGCGGATGAGACGGAAGTGGGCGAGGCCGAGGAAGCCTCCACAACGAAGGCGACACTGTGTCTCGTGACCGGCCGCATCGGTGAGCCGATCGCGCGATCGCACAAACCGAAGATTCTCGGTGTGCCGGGCATCGCAGCGGGTGGCTACATAGTCTCATTTGCCAAGGCCGCCCCGGCATTTTCGTCTTACGGTTTTCAGATGGGCGAGAACTCGCCCGTCTCGGAATCGGCCGCCGCCGCGTATGCGCTTGCCCTCATGGAGCTACTGCGAAGCGAGGACAATCACATCAATCTCGGCCCGGTCGCCATCTGCTCGTGGGCGAAAAACTCGCCGAAGGCCGCGACCCAGTTTGGACGCCATCTCAACAAGGCGTATCCCGAAGAAGTCGCCAAGTTCCTGAAAGCGCCGTTTGCCGGTGATGCGGATCGCGAGGTCATGCAATCGGATCGGCTCTACACGATCGCGTTGACCGGCAACGCCGGGCGAGTCGTGATCCAGCATTGGCTTTCTCAAACGCTGGACGATGCGGCCAAGTACTTCAAGCAGTGGTGGAGTGACCTACAAATCGCCCCAATGTTTTCCGAGAGAGCGACCAATGCGAAAGCCAAGACGGTCGAGGCCACCGAGCAACCGCCGTCGCCATTCGCGATCCGCAACCTCGCTCACGCGACTTTGCGAGAATCGAAGCAACAGAAGCCCGACAAGCTCGTGACCGAGCGAATCGTGCAGCTTTACCGCGCGGCACTCGAAGGCACTGCGCCGTCGCTCATATTGCTCAAGCCGATCCTCGATGAGTTCCAATCGGCCTTTGTGAAAGACGACGCCTCGAAGCCGACGTTCCCATTCAATGTGTCCCGTTTCGCGTTGATCAAACTGATCTTGCTCCGCTTTTTCCGCAACCAACCCGATCGAAAGGAAGGTGACTTCATGCCCGAACCGCAATTGGCCGACACGCCCGAACCGGCCTACAACCTGGGCCGCTTGCTGGCGGTCTTCGAGAGTCTGCAAGACCGCTATCACAACTTCGAGAAGAAGGGAGCCGGTGTCGTCGAACGTTTCTACGGCACCGCGTCATCCGCTCCGGCCGCTGTGTTCCCGCAACTGTGCAAACTAGCTCGGCATCATATGTCGAAGGTTCGCAAAGAGGACGAGTCCGCCGCGAGACGGCTCGACGATCAGATCGGCGACATCCTCAAGAAGTTCCAACCGGCCGCGCCTGGTGAGTCGCCGAAGTTCAAGCGAATGTTGACACTTCCAGAACAGGGTATCTTTGCGCTCGGCTTTTATCAGCAGCGGGCGAAAGACCGAGCGGCGGCAAGCGTGCTCTCGAACCTCAGCAAAGCGCGAGAACTTCGGAAGGCGGAGAAGCCGTTCGAAGAACCGCTCACGAAAGCTCGCAATCTCGCGAAGGAGTTTGGTTACGCGGACCTCATCGCCAGCGTCAATGAATTCGAATCGTAATCGTAGCGCCCAAGAAATTTGGCGAGCCGGGTGGCGTTAGCCCCCGGACATTCGCCGTGCCTGAAAAGTCCGGGGCCTGACGGCCTCCGGCTCACCGAAAATGAACAACCACGATCACCAATTTCACCAACAAGGAACCCAACTCATGCCCAGCCCCATCGTCAGCCGCCGTCACGATATCCTCATCATGTTTGACGTTACCAACGGCAATCCCAACGGTGATCCCGACGCCGGCAACCTGCCGCGCATCGACCCGACGACTAACAAGGGTCTCGTCTCCGACGTGTGCCTCAAACGCAAGATTCGAAATTTCGTCGCACAGTTTCCCGTGACTCGCAGCGAAGAGCCGGACAGCAACGGTTTCAAGATTCTGATCCAACAGGGCAACATCATTAACAACGAGTTGGACCGAGGCATCCAGGAAGGGATCAAGCCGCTTGTCGCGACTGAGTTGGAAAAACTCTCTGCAGCGCATTTGGAGAAGGAGAACTCCAAACCCACAGACAAAGAATTGGAGAAACTTGCAAAGAAGGCAGTTGAAAACGTCGCCAAGAAAGACCAGGCCGCAGCCGCCATGCACTGGCTCTGCCGCGAGTTCTTCGACGTTCGCACGTTCGGCGGTGTGCTCTCGACCGGCGACGATGTGCTGAAAGGGTCGGCGTTCGGCCAGGTGCGCGGGCCAGTGCAATTCACTTTCGGCCGCTCGTGCGATGTGATCACACCGCTGGAAATCACCATCACTCGTTGCGCCGTCACCAAGCCGGAAGATGAAAAGAAAGAACGCACGATGGGCAATAAGCACATCGTGCCGTACGCGCTGTATGTGGCAAAGGCATTCGTCTCGCCGGTCTTCGCCGAGCGAACTGGCTTCACGGAAGCCGATCTCGACGTCTTCTTTGAAGCTTTGCAGCATATGTTCGACCACGATCAATCGGCGGCTCGAGCCGAGATGAACGTTCGTGGCATCTACGACTTCGAGCACATCGGCACGCAAGACGCCAACAATGCCGCGCAAAACGCCCGCGAAGCCAAGCTCGGCTGCGCTCATGCGTGGAAGTTATTCGACGGAGTAAAGATTGAATTGAAGAAGGACGCCGATGGACGCTCGAAGGATTATTCCGAGTCATTTGCGGACTATTCTATCACGGATAACTGGACCAATGACGCAGCTCCCGATGGTATCAAAGGAGTTCGGCTGACACGCAAGGTCGATCCTTGCTCATAGCCATTGATACAGATCAACTGCGGCGAGCCTCCAAGGCAATCGCTTTGTATCCTCATAATTTTACGCAGCGCGCAGTGAAAAACTTCGGTAAGATTCCGGACAGAGAACCTGCGGCGAATGAGATTCAGAAAGACAGGAGACACAAACATGTCAATGATTCGACAGACGGTTCAGGTGCTGCCGGGGCATCGCGTAGAGTTCGTGGTGCCGGAATTGAATGATGGCGAATCGGTCGAGGTTGTGGTCAATTCAGGCCAGCCACCGAGCGCGACTCACCCGGGCATGCTGGACTTCATCGACTCGCTGCCTCAGGGGCCGAGTGCTGTTCGTGATTGGGACGAATACGAAACTTAGCTCCAGCAGGAACGTGAATCATGGGGTCAGTAACCCTGCCCGAATCCGGCGTTGTCGCTGTGGATGCCAACATCCACGCTTCCGAACGGAGATCTTCCATTGTCCGATTCCCCTCAATATGCTGAAGATGATCTTCTCCCCCTGCGATACCTCAACGACCTGCTGTTCTGTGAGCGGCGGGTGGCGTTGCATTTGGTGGAGCAGATCTGGAAGGACAATCAGTACACCGCTGAAGGTCAGTACGCTCATAAAAAAGTCGATCAGTCCGCCAATCTGAAACGTGGCGATAAGCGGAACGTGACCGGCATGATGCTGGTGTCTTACCGGCTCGGTGTGACCGGCAAGGCCGATCTTGTCGAATTCCGCAGCGAAGACAATTCTTCCTCGTGTACAATCCCCTACCCCGTCGATTTCAAACGCGGCAAGAAACGCCGCTGGGACAACGACGAAGTGCAGCTCTGCGCTCAGGCCATGAGTCTCGAAGAAATGCTCAATGTGCCCGTCCCCAAAGGGGCCATCTTTCACATCAAAAGCCAGCATCGTCGAGAAGTCATCTTCGACGAAACCCTGCGACAGCAAACCATCGATACGGCCGCACGGCTGCACGAAATCGTCCGCACTGGAATTACGCCGCCCGCCGAATGGAAGCCGCGCTGCAAAGGCTGCTCGCTGCTCGAAACGTGCATGCCCAAAGCCTGGCGCCCCAAAGCGACCGCCGCCAAATACCTCGAAGACTTGATCCTGTCCCCTCCCGACTGAAAACTGTCCCCTGTCCCCTGTCCCCTGTCCCCTGCCAACTGAAAACTGCCAACTGAAAACTCCGCCCCATGAAACATCACCTCAACACGCTGTTCGTCATGACGCAAGGCGCATACCTGAAGAAGGACGGCGAAACCATTGTCGTGCGAGTCGAAAAGAAAGACCGGCTGAGGCTGCCCATGATCAATGTGGGAGCCGTCGTCTGCATGGGCCGCGTTTCCTGCAGCCCGCAGCTTCTGGGAGCGTGTGCTCAAAACGGGATCGCTGTCAGCTTCATGACTCAAAACGGTCGTTTCCTGGCGGCTGTCAATGGATTTACGCCGGGCAATGTGCTGCTGCGACGCGAACAGTATCGACGCGCCGATGACCCCAAAGCCACTGCCGCAATCGCTCGAGCCTGCATCATTGGCAAGCTGTGCAACTATCGAACCGTACTGCGGCGAGCCGTCCGCGATCAATCCGCCTCCGACGCCACCGCTCGACTCGAAAAAATCGCCACTCGCATCGACATGCGGCTTCGTACACTGCAAGCCGAATTCGACGTCGATCAACTGCGAGGTGTCGAGGGCGATGCGTCCGCTGACTACTTCGAAGTCTTCAATGATCTCATCACCAGCCAGAAAGAGGATTTCGTGTTCACGAAGCGAACCCGTCGCCCCCCGCTGGACAACGTTAACGCCATGCTGTCGTTTCTGTATTCCATGCTGACGAACGACTTGCGAAGTGCGTGCGAATCAGTCGGGCTCGATGCGGCTGTCGGATTTCTGCACCGGGATCGACCAGGACGACCGGGTCTGGCTCTGGATCTGATGGAAGAACTGCGGCCTGTGCTGGTTGATCGAGTCGTCCTTTCCCTGATCAACCGCCAACAGGTAAAGGCGTCAGGCTTTGTTGAAGAACCCGGTGGGGGAATTCGTATGGACGAAGCCACGCGCAAAGAACTTGTTGGTGCCTACCAGAAACGGAAGCAGGAAGAAATCACTCATCCATTCTTGCAGGAAAAAATGACGCTCGGGCTGGTCCCGCTGATTCAGGCACGCTTAATGGCCCGATTCCTTCGCGGCGACGCAGATGCCTATCCTCCATTCTCCTGGAAATAATCGAAACGCAGGCGTCCCGTCCGCCATAGTTCTCTGAACCACCGGCATCCCGTCCACACGAGTTATCGCTCCCTGAACACTGAAAACTGAACACTGAAAACCCTCAAATCATGCTGATTCTTGTCACATACGACGTCGCAACCGGCGACAAAGCTGGCCAGCGACGCCTCCGGAACGTTGCAAAAAAATGCCTGAACTTCGGACAACGAGTCCAGAATTCTGTCTTCGAGTGCTCCGTCAACAATGAACAGTTCGTACATCTGAAGCAGCAACTCGTCGAACTCATCAAACCCGACGAAGACAGCCTGAGATTCTACATGTTGGGCAATGAATGGAAGCACCGAGTCGAACACATTGGAGTGAAACCCTCTCTGGACCTCGATGAACCATTGATTTTCTGATGCCCTTGACGTACTAAACAGTGATAAATCGAGTTTGCGAACGTCCAGCACACAGCCAAACCCCGGCAGGATCGCGATCGACCCAAGTTCTTTCGCCGGGAGCTTTTATGAAAGAATCGCTGATGACTGCCTCATTGATCGATCGCCAATTCTACCGGTTCGCGAAACCTCTGACCGTTGTCAAATACCTGCACGCAGTTACGATGAGCGTCTTTCGCCCCGCACGCGGGGCGCGGATTGAAACAGAACACCCATCAGCAAAACGATCCAGCCTTTTTCTTTCGCCCCGCACGCGGGGCGCGGATTGAAACGCATTTATTGACCGGGCGGTCTTCGCCGTCGCTCCTTTCGCCCCGCACGCGGGGCGCGGATTGAAACGGTCAGTCGCGCGGGTTGCCGTGGATGACACGGCTTTCGCCCCGCACGCGGGGCGCGGATTGAAACTCTCTCAATTGAGTTGATTGTTTTCATTCATACCGCCTTTCGC
>JAYTAK010000283.1:0-1908 GCA_043737515.1 Candidatus Kuenenia sp.
AGCGGAGTGGCGTGAGCCCTCCGGTACGTCGTTTTTTTGTACCGGCAAGCTGACGCATGCCGCTCCCCAATTCTCTCACTCGTGACCGCGTGGAGTATAACGCGAAATCGGGGCAGAGAGTCCTGCCAGGGACGGCAGATATTCGCCAGTTCTCGGGTGTTCCTGGCGGGACAAACACTGGGGAACAAGAGTCGCTTCACGCGACGAATATCAGGGGATTGACATCCCCCGCTCGCCTGAAGTCCACGCCATTGCAGGGTCCTTCCGTCCTGTCAGAATTCCGCAGGGCATCGAAATTTTCGGGGTTTCAACAGAATCCAGGAAGATTCCTGAAGAGATGCTGCGCTGTCGAGCGTGTGGTGTGTTGTAGTAACGGAGTTTCTGAAGGTTATTGTCGTTCTGGACTCAGGATGCGCATTTGCGGGCCGAACTGGAACAGGTTTATCGTCAGCATCGGCAGGCATTGTTTTCGCTGGCTCTGACGATCACAGGATGTGCAGGGCTGGCTGAAGATGCCGTGCATGAGGCGTTCGTGCGGCTGTGTGGAATGCAGGAGCCGCCTTCCGGCCGATTGACGGCGTATGTATTCGCCGCAGTGCGAAACGCGGCCGTGGATTGTTGCCGACGTGCAAAGCGCGAGCGGATAGTCGCAGAAACTCTGTTTGCTGATGAAGGGACGTCAGGCACGTCAGCCGTCGATGAAGCAAGAGGCGAACTTGCGGCTCGGCTGCGGCGGGAAATTGAATTGCTGGATGAAAGTGCTCGCGAAATCATGGTGATGAAGATCTTTGGTGAACTCACGTTTGACGAAATTGGCAGCGTCCTTAACACCCCGGCGGCAACAGTGGCCACGCGGTATCGCAGGACGTTGATGACGCTGGAAGAAAGACTGAGGCGGGAACCATGAACGAAATTGAACAACGGATTCGGGAACTTGCGTTACGCGAACTGGACGACACGCTCGATCAGCGCGTGCTGTCGGCCCTTCATGCCTCGACGGCGGCAACGAATGCGCACCATGTGAATTCACCGCCGAAGAATGAGCCGATTCGAATGCGTCGGGGAATTCTCTCGGGCGCGGTCAGTGGACTTGTCGCGGCGTTGTTGATTGGAATGGCCATCGGAAACATGTTGCCTTCCATCTGGTCGCGTTTCAGTGGCTCCTCGGCGAATCGGTCTGCTGCATTTCCAGAGGACAAAACTGTCCTGTCACCTCCCAACGTGGATTCCGGAGATCCCGCCGGGGATGAGGAATTTCCCGACCGTCACCCTATGACGCCCGAACTGTCGCAGGATCTTCGAGACGCATTGCAGAATCGCTCCACGGTTGGTTCTCAGTTTGTGGAATCGGTCTATCTGTCGGCGATCGCCGGGGCGTCGCGCTGGGAGCGTCAAAACGGGGAGAAATTTAACGTATCGACGCATGTGAGTGATCGTCGGTTCGACATGTGCCGGGATTGTCACCGCGTTGGCGGCTGAATCAGGAAGATCGGTCGAACATCGTGAATTTCGGCAGACTGTTGCGTAGAATGCTTTGTTGAACCACGCACGCGGCTTTGAAAAAGCGGTCAGGAACCAATAGTGTGGAACACCCTTCGGGCCATTTGGCGATTGGTGCCTCATCCCTTTTTCAAAGCCCCTTTTTCAGCCCATCCCACCTTATTATCCTGCCAGGCTACCGGGTTTTCATGTTTCGCTTTGACATTTTATGTGTTCTGCTGTTGTTGATTCAGGTCGGCTGCAACAGGGATTCCGGCATCGTTCAATACGAAGTGGATCGCGAGTCGGACAAAGTACTGTCGACCGATCTGCTGCGGGATCAGTTTGATCCGATTCCATTTCGCTGGAAGGTTCCTGCCGAATGGGCGGAGACTGATAATGATCAGTTCAGCGCGATTGCCTGGAACG
>JAYTAK010000284.1:0-4484 GCA_043737515.1 Candidatus Kuenenia sp.
ACAATATGTAACCGTCACTGGTGTCGATGACTCTCTCTTTGATGGACCGGTCACGTTCAATGTCGTGACCCGGCAGATCGAGACTGGGCAGAATGAAAATGAAAATCCCTACCTATCCTCCTATCGCGGAATCGACCCGGATGATGTGGTCTTAGTCAATCTGGACAACGACGAGCGACTTCTGTCGTTCACGATTTCGGAACTCAGTATTTCGGAAGCTGGGGGCACGGCCTTCGGTCAGGTGTCACGAAACGACGCCGATCGCAGCACCCCGTTGATCGTAACCTTGCATTCCGAGGACCCGACAGAAGCCTCCGTCCCCGAAACCATCGTTATTCCGCCTGGAGAGGACTTGGCGACATTCACGATCACGGCGGTGAACGACGGGTTTATTGATGATCCGCAGACCGTCACGATTACTGCATTCGCCGAAGGCTACCCGGAAGTGCCAGCAAGTCTTGTTGTGACCGATTTCGGCAACGTTCCTCCCGTGATCACCTCGCTTGCAAACTCCACCCAGTCCAGCCCCCGGACGATGCCGGGTGCAATCGTAACCGTGGTTGCCAATTTCACCGACATGAACGTCGGTGACTCACACATCGCCATCATTGATTGGGGTGAATATGCTCCCGGCGGGAATACTCTGGACGTCACTCTGGTGGAATCAAACGGCTCGGGCACTGTAACTGGACGACACACCTATCAAAACCCAGGGATATTCGTTGTCACAGTGACGATCGGCGATAATGGGCCGTTGGAATACATGTACGCACACGCAGCGACGGCCGTTGCAGTGACCGGCATGCGAATCGTCGATGGAACGTTGCTGATCGTTGGCACGAACCAGAACGACACCGTGTCGATCAGTACGTTCGGGAAGAAGAAACTGCGGGCTCAGGGGAGCTTTCTGCCCAGAGGCGGTTTCATCGATTTTGATCTCGCGTCCGCGACTCGCATCGAAGCGTGGATGAGCGGCGGTGATGACAGCTTTGCCATGCTTCGGTCGATTGCCCTGCCAGCGGCCGTGATTGGCGGTCGTGGACGCGACACAATTACGGGTGGAAACAGCCTTGCAGTTCTGCTCGACAGCTCGGTTGCGGAAGGACGCGTCAATACTACGGCATTGCCACTATCGATCCCCCTGTTGGAGTCATCGACGATTGACAGCATCTTCGCCGATCTGATCGATCGTGACCGCGACCACTGGTATTGGGCGTACTGACCACTGGCAATCGAAGTCCAAAGAACAGGCACAAGTGATGGCCGTCAATTAACAGGATTTCCGGATAGCCTCTTACTGGCAAATGGCGATCGATCGAATGCAGGATGGACATTCATGTCCGTCGCATGGCGATGATACGCGGTCGAAGCGAAGGTTATTATGCCTTGCCAGCCGCTTGACAATGCAACTGTGCCTGGGTGATAACTCGGACATGAATGTCCAAGCTACAGGAATCGCAGCTTTGGACCGAGCGTCAATAGAATTCGGCCTACCCAAAAATCACGCTTTAACGTCGGGCTACTCGCGACTACCGCGATCACGCGCCAGTGGCAACAGCACCTGAGCGATCAGAAACAACGCGAGTGGCGTGATCCACAGGATGCGGAGAATGTGCAAAACGGTGTCAGGCAACGGCACGAGTTGAGCCACAATCAGATAAGCGACCATACCCAGCATCATGAATGTCAGGACACCGCAGCCCATCGCCGTCATCTGACTCTTGAAGACGCCCTTCTCGCTGCCCGAATCGAAATGCACATCGACCGTTCTCCGCCGCCGCAATGACTTGCTCACCGCTTCGGCAAGTTCCAGGGTGACGGAGAATGATTCCATCCATTGTCCACACAACACACGCGACTGGCAGACCATCACAATCCGCTCGAGGACATTCGCAGCTTCGACAATTTCGACTGTCCGAAGCGTGGCATCGTTCTGCGAAATCTGCAGCTCACTTTTCCCTTGCGCCACGGTCGATGGCTTGATCGTCAGCGTGCCCGGCGGCAGCGGCTTTTCGGCTGTCGTCGCGGCACTGAGTGTCACGAGTCGCGACAGCAGGGTTCCGTCAGGAGCATTCGATTCCAGTGCCGTGACCTGCGTAAACCGGAATCCGCTGGCGGACAGGTAGTCGAGTCCCCGAACGACGGCGGCACGCAGTTCTGCCTCACTCGTGCTCGTCAAAGGCAATTCGATGGACAATTGCCGAATGGAGTGTTCGTCCAGTGCCAGATCAACCGTGGTCAACGGCAATTCAGTGATTGCGGTGCGCGGCAACAGCGGCATGATGCCGTACTTCGATTCGTCCAGAATCAGATGCAGTTCGAATGAGTACGCCGGCGAACACACTGCGGGCGGAATCACGATCACATGCCGGTCTGCCTGTGATGCGGCTCGCACGATTCGCAGCGATTCGTCCAGATCATCAATCGCGACGATGGCAGCATCGATATCGCCGGACAGCAACGCCTCTTCAACTGTCGCCGCAAGTGTGACCGGCACGCCGCTGCGACTCACCACAGCCGCTAATTCCCCTGAAAGAGCGCAGCGAACAAGCGTGTGTTCGCTGGAACTTGTCAGTTCCCGCAGCACATCAAAGGCCGTCGCGTTGTTGCCGGCAATGGCGAATCTCATGCAACAAAAATCCTGCGCAGGTATGCACTATTCGGGGCGAGTTTGCCTTGCAGCAGGCTCTCCGGTTCCATTTCCAATGACTTGGACGTAATGAGCCGAATGGCACCAGCGGTCTGTTGATTTAGTCTGGATTTCTACGTGCGGTAAGCTTCCAGCTTGCCAACGCGGAGTAATAACTCGATGTTTTTCGGAAAAACTTGACAAGCTGGAAGCTTATCCCACCTTAAATCAACAGACCGCTAGCCACCGGTAACTGTTGCTGAAAACACGGGACAAACCGGCGGCTAGCGTCTTGCCGCTCACGGGGTATCGCCTTCATTCCAGGCGATGGGATTGCATGCCTGTGCAGATTGGCCGCTTCTCCTGAAAATCAGGCAGACTGCCCGGCATAGTCTAGGCTGCGTTCCGGCATGGTCGAGCGACATGACACCATTTTCAATCGCTTCCTGAAGTCGCGACAGAGAAAAAGGCGAGAACGTCCTGTCCTAGTTGCCTGTTCGATTGGAAAACGGCCCGCGCGCGGTAAGCTGTGGAGAGAAGAAGTCTGGTTGATTTGCACTGCACTGGATTCAAACGATCGGTGAAATGAGATGAGCATTGAAGCCCCCGTTGTGGGAGTCGTCATGGGAAGTCGATCCGACTGGGAGACGATGGCAGCATCTGCCGACATTCTTCGGCAGTTTGGCGTCTCGTTTGAATGCCGTGTCGTTTCGGCCCATCGGACCCCGGCATGGATGGCTGAGTACGCCACGACAGCGGAATCCAGAGGCATAAAGATCATCATTGCCGGTGCCGGCGGAGCGGCACATTTGCCAGGCATGATTGCCGCACAAACGATTCTGCCGGTGCTGGGTGTCCCCGTACAAAGCAAGGCCTTGAACGGACTGGATTCATTGTTGTCGATTGTGCAAATGCCCGGTGGAGTTCCCGTTGGAACTCTCGCGATCGGAATCGCCGGAGCACGAAATGCGGGATTGCTGGCCGTCAGAATCCTGGCTCTCGAAAACCAGATTCTGAATCAGAAGCTGCATCACTTTGAACAGCAGCAAACGAATACCGTTCTGCAGGACAGCGAGCTGCAGTTGCCGGATGTCGTGACGGACTAATGCGTATACCGAATTCTTACGAGTTCGGCCACACTTGATGGCTGACTGCGTGCGTCACCCTCACTTTTCAAAGATCTTCGATCTACAGGCGCAGCATTCAGTTGGCAGTGGTCAGTTGGCAGCCGATGACAACACCACGGGTACTTTTGTCGCGAGCGTTTTGAACTGCCCATGTTCTGGCGAATGTGACTGCGGTCACGACCCGCCATTTCAAGATTTGACAAAGCACTATCCATTAATCGTGAATGAAGGCAATGCGCTCCATGGTCCGGCCGCTCCTACACCGTTGACCGCCCGGACCCAGATCCTGTGAACGCCGTGCTGCGGCTCTTCCGGAACCTGCCACGCGGGAACGCTGACTACTGGGGAGATCATGTACCACTGTGTTCGAAGATTCCGAACAAGCACTTCATACCCCTGTACACTTGGCAACGGGTACCACCGGTGTCGGCTCAATTCGAATCGCGTTGGCGCATCGTGTCAAAACGGCAGGCTGAGCCGACTTTCAAAAGGAGGAGTCTTGATCTTCGCACCAGACATAATCGCGTAAGATGTTTAGCTGAAACGACTTGCAGGTTACGTGCGGCTCGTGGCACGTTATTCGCTTTCCGCCGTTGCCAAAGGTTTGTTCACTGCAAATCTGGCCGCTTGGGGTGCAGCATGTCGAAACGGCTGAGTTCAAGAGGCTGAATCAAGTTTCCATTCATCGAAGTGCGATTGACAGGTCAGGAGAAGGTCATGGCGAAAAA
>JAYTAK010000285.1:0-4481 GCA_043737515.1 Candidatus Kuenenia sp.
GATGTTAATCCCCTGATTTGTTCCAGATGACGCGAAAATCAGGGCACTTACGTACCCCGCTCGCCAGTCAAATTCCTTAAGTCCACGCCATTGGGGACAAGCCCGACGGAAGGATGCGCGACCATAAACACACTTAAATCCACCGGTCGAGGGTGTGTCGTCCTGCCGGGCTGGACTTTCGCCGTGAGACGAACCAGATGAGCGCACGTCCGCTCTACGACAACGTGTTCCACATGATTCAGCCTGCGTGTGGTCGCAGGTTGCAGCAAGCTGCAAAGTCCTTTCCGGCAGAAAGGACCTACTAAACGCCGTGCCACTCACTTCTTATTTCCCGCTCATTTGTCGAGCCTGCTCGATCATGAGCTTCAACTGTTGAACTCGCGTGTTGTTTTGATCCTGCTCCGGCAACCCGGAGATCAGGTCGGACAATGTTTTCAGATCGACTGCTTCACCCAACGGTTCGCCTCGGAGCTTTGCGGCCAGCAGAGCGGCGGAGATGGCAATGCGAAGCGACGGAGCGGCCTGGTCCGGACGTGGGGCGTCGGCTTCGTACGGGATGGGCCATCTGTTTTCGACCATCTGTCCGGTCGATAGGTCACGGAATCGCACGGACACCGAACCCACATCTCCTTCGCCATCCGGTTTGGCTTCAAACTGATACAAGGCCACACCCGCTTCCGCTGCCGCCATTTCAGCAGCATCCACGGCGTCATTACGAAAATCTTCCTGCTTCAGGATGTGCTTCTCAAAGCCCAGCAGTCGATAGTGGCCAACTCGTTTCGGATTAAACTCGACCTGCACCTTGACGTTGCTCGCCGACGGACGCAGCGCACCGGCAATTTGACGCGCGAAGCTGTCATCGGCGTCTTCGAAAGAATCCAGCAGGTAGTATCGACCATCGCCCTTGCGCGTGAGCGCTTCAAGGACTTCATCGTTCAGACCTTCGGCGCTGATTCCAGCGGCGTCGAAGGCGATGCCCGCGTCCCGCATCGTTGTGACCATTCGCGACAGGCTTTCCGGGTCGGCATCACCCAGATTGACCGCGCCATCGGTGAGCAAAATGATGCGGTTCTGCGCACCAGATGTCTGCTGCTGTGTTGCCTTCTCAAAGGCCAGTTGCAAAGCCGCTTCAATGTTCGTGCCGCCTTCACTTGGCAGTTCATCAATCAATTTCACGAGCTGCCCCGATTCGGCACCACTTACCTTTTCGGCCAGAAGTCGTGGTTGCCGGGCGAAACTGATCAGCGTCACTTGATCGATCGGAGATAACTGTTGAGACAGCAGAGCAAAGGCGCGGCGAACAGTTTCCTGACGATCCGTTCGTTCCATCGAGCCGGAGTTGTCCAGCAGGAAGGTCAGACGCAGCGGAGTGTTGCTCGCACGTCCTTCGACCGCCGTTCGCATCGACACGCGGAGCAAGTTCCGCTGCTGGACGAAGGGATGAATCGACTGCTCAACCGCGCACGCGACTTTTTCACCTTTGCACGGCAGTGGATCGCCGTAATCGAAAGCGTTCACGAACTCTTCGATGCGAACCTTCGCCGCCTCCGGCCATTCGCCACGAGCCAGTGCCGCTGCGGCCAGTTTGAAGGAGACGTCGCTCACATGGAGAGAGAAGGTTGAGAATGCTTCTGCGGCGGCAGTGGTTTCATTCAGACCGACGGAAGGCGCGACTGTTTTCGCGACTGGCCTCTTCTTTGATTCCGAATCGTCATCCAGCGTCGGCGGGACATTGCCGAATTGTCGGAAGAACGAGTGTGTCATTCCCTTGACATCAGATTTTCCTTGTTCCTCAACTTGTCGTTCTTTTTCCCGGATTCTTATGACGCCGCGAGCGGCGCTGTTAAAGCCGTCGATTATTGGCATTTCCTCCGATTTGGGCTGAGCCGGCGTTTTCCCTGTCACCGGTGCCGGTGACCGAATGCTGTCTGACTCTCGATTGTCCGGAATTCCATTGTCACTACCAGCGTGTGCATCCGGGATGGTGAATCGGCGTGATTGGAGTGCTGGCGTATCGGTTGGTGCTTCAATGAGATTCTGAACGCTGAAGTCATCATCTACTCCGACGCGATCGAGCAAAACGTCATCAGAACTCACCATGCCGCCACGTTTCAACTTCTGCTCGAAGTCTTCCTCGACATGAGCGGCAGCACCGCTCTTTTCCGATTTCGGTTCCTCACCATTCAATGTCATAGGCTGACTTGTGGAATTGGACGGTTCATCGCCGGACCGACCTTCAACAGATTCTTTACGGTCAGACATTTCATCACCTGGCTGCGGAATTGCTTCCTGCAGCGACTCGAGGCTCAGCGTTCCCGCCGCATCAACTGCGGTGCCCGCAAAACTGAGACGGTCCTTTGGCTTTGCCTCTTTCTCACGCTGTTCGCCAGCGATCTTGTTTCCAGCAGGTCCCAAACCCGCTCGGTCCTTCGAGAGGTCTGCACCTGGCTCGTTGGGATTGGAAAATTGCGGCTGCTGCGCCAGCTTTTTCTGGAGATCAGCTACCTGGGAAGACAAAGCGCTTAGTGTGAGATCGAGAGGCGTCTCGCTGACAACCTCCGCTTCATTTTCAACCAATGTCCGTGGCGCGGATGCCTCTGGTCCACCACCAATCGGCGCACGGTCGCCTGATGAAGGTATATTGATGGCACCGAGTAAAACCGGATTCCCATCCGGTACAGCAATTCGAAGTTTTGCTGCTGCCGGAGCTGAATCGCTGACGTCACCCGAGTTATCGACCAGATTTGGAAAAGCCACTTCGCCCTTGTTCTCCGTCGCCGAATCCGATTTCGCCGGACTATCTTGGTCGCCTTCCCCCAAGTCTCTGGACATCCAGGCCGCGTCATTCCTGGCCCACTCATTCCTGGTGATCACTCTGTCGATATCCACCGCCCCTGTCGATGACGTCCCATCGTCAAACGTAGCAGTGGAACGCCCTTCTTTTTCCAGCGTACTCGCGCCGTGTTGAGCGACGGTTTCTCGCAGTTTGAATTCTGGTCCAGCAGGAAAGTATTCGATGTCGTCCGTCAGGTAGTCCGGGCTCGGTAGAGTCGCATCACGGCCGAGCGTGTCCTGCAACGCCGACAGGGCCGTTTCTGAACTCTTCGCGTAGTCCACGTCGACTGATCCTGCATACAGCAGCACATCTGCATCGGCACTTCCTGGTTCGCCTGCAAAACTCAACATGCCTGGCACAGTCACATCGTCGTGCGGCTGGATCCTGGACGCGGGGGATTCGATGCCAGTCCAATCATGAGCCATGGAAACCGGGGCCGAGTTTGCACTGCTCCATGGTACGGAGTTCGCGTCCGTTTTCGCCGCCGAATAGAAATACTCCGAAGCCGCTCGTTCTTGCGAGCTGAATGAGTAAAACATCGTCGCTACAGCGACACAAACAACCGCCAGCACGCAGGTCAGATTCCGTAGCAATCGTCGTGGCGACTTATTCTTCGCGGCGTCAGCACTGAGGCCGTCATCGGCGACCAGGCGAGCGGGGGACGTGAGTCCCCTGATTTCGGCGGAATCCTCATCGTCAATCAGGGGATTTACATCCGCCGCTCGCCGCCTTAAATCATCGGCTGGCTGAACCGTCGCCTCTCCACGAATCACCGCCAAAACAACGTTGCGCCGATCAGTCGGCAGCTTCCAGTCTTCGTCCGGTGCTGCAAACTCACCGACGCCAACATCCTGCAGCAGTCCATGCACTTCCTGCATTCGCAGCTTGAACGCCGCCAGATCCGGTCGCTGCTCAATCTGGCGATTCAGCTCTTCACGTTCTAAGTCGGACGCTTCACCCAGCACGAGAGCAACAATGCGACTTTCGAGTTCCGGTCCGATCGATGGGTTGTATGGTTCTTCGTTCATGACTTTTCGTCGAATCCGAGTTTACGCAGTTTGTCTGCCAACTCTTTTAGAATATGGTGCAAGCGGTAGCCGACGTTGCCGATGTTAAGACCCGTTTGGGAACTGATATCGCGATACTTGAGGTCGCTGAAATACTTCAGCTTCACCAGTTGCCGATCGGGCTCATCGAGTTCTTCCAGGATCTGTCGCAGAGCCCCGATGGCCTCCATATGGACGAGCGAAGCCTCGGGCGATTCCTCTTCAGTAATTAAAGATTGCGGATTGCCATCGCCTTCGTTAAGGACTTCCCGTTTGTTGTCACGGATATGTTTCAACGCCCGATTGCGAACACTACTGAACAGCCAGGCTTTGGGAGATTCGACATCGTCCCAGTGCGTGTGAAGCTGCAGAAAAACTTCCTGTACGATCTCCTCAGCAACCGCGCGGCGACCGACCAGTGAAAACGCATAGCGCAGCAGAGGAGTTTCTTCGGAATCGAACAACGACTGAAGCGTGAGTTCATTCACGCCCGGAGCAACTAAACCGTTGACTCGGGGAGGCGGTTCCAAAATAAGTCTCGTTTGTCGCGTCTGGCAGGTTCGAATCACGGCGAATTCATCCTCTCACGGAGTAGGACC
>JAYTAK010000286.1:0-10298 GCA_043737515.1 Candidatus Kuenenia sp.
GGTCGTGATCACCAAGGACTCGCTCCAGCAGTCCAACAGCGCTTATGCTCAGGGCGGCATCGCTGGTGTGCTTGATCCGCTTGATGATTTTTCCAACCATGTCGCGGATACGATTGCCGCCGGAAAAGGACTGTGCCATCCGGAAATCGTGGAACTGGTCATCCGCGAAGCTCCGCAGCGAATTCGTGACCTGATCACTTACGGCGCGGAGTTTGACAAAATCGATGGCGAACTGGCACTCACGCTCGAAGGCGGTCACAGTCATCCGCGCGTAGCCCACGCGCTGGGAGATGCCACGGGCCAGGAAGTCATGCGGGCCATGAATCGTCGGGCCAGTGAGGCTGCCCATATCGATATCTGGCCAAAGACGTTTACAATCGATCTTTTGACTCACGAAGGCAATTGTCGTGGCGCGCTGGTGTGGAATCCGAACCACGGCCGGACATTCGTGTGGGCCAAGCAGACAATTCTCTGCACCGGAGGTGCCGGAGCGTTGTATCGCGAAACGACGAACCCGCAAATCGCCACAGCGGATGGTCATGCCGTGGCCCTGCGTGCCGGTTGCGAACTGCGTGATATGGAATTCATGCAGTTCCATCCGACAGTGCTTTACATCGCGGGCAGTTCACGTTACCTCATTTCTGAGGCCGTCCGTGGCGAAGGTGCGCGTCTGGTCGATTGCCACGGTTATCGTTTCATGCAGGACTACGATTCCGCTGGTGAACTGGCTCCACGCGATGTTGTCAGCCAGGCAATCACAAAGCAGATGGCGAAAACATCGCATCCCTGCGTCTATCTGGATTTGTCTTCGATTCCGGCCGATCATGTGCGACATCGATTTCCACACATCGGTCAGGTCTGTACAGATTTTGGACTCGACCTGACGAAGGATAAAGTACCCGTTCGCCCCGGAGCCCATTACATGGTCGGCGGCGTGACTACCGATGCCGACGGACGCACATCGTTGCCGGGTCTGTGGGCTGCCGGCGAAGTCACATCCACCGGGCTGCACGGAGCCAATCGACTGGCAAGTAACAGTCTTCTGGAAGGCGTCGTGTTTGGACTGCGCTGCGGTCAGAATGCGTCGCAGGTGGCCTTGAGCCAGCCGGACAACTTCACGGCACCACGCCTCGAATCGCCTTCTATGACGTTGAAGTCACGGGCAGACGATCAACTGGACCTGACCGACATTCGCAATTCATTGCGCAGTCTGATGTGGCGCAGCGTTGGTATCAGTCGGAATGAGCAGGATCTTGTGGCCGCTCGGCAGCAACTGGATTTCTGGGCAAATTATGTTTGTCGTCGCGATCTTGTCGATCCTGCCGGCTGGGAACTTCAGAATATGATGCTGGTTGCACGATCGATGGCGGCAGCCGCTTTGGAACGCCGTGAAAGTCGTGGCGTTCATGCGCGATCGGACTACCCTGACACTCTGGAATCGCAGCGCAGCCATATCTGCATCCGCGATTGAATTGTGGCGTACGCGAAAGGAACTCTTCATGCAGGAAGAAATTGATCGTCTGCTGTCCGAAATTCAGCGTGCGCGATTGTCGGAGCGACGCACGGAGCCACGTCATGCGTTTGTGCGACCCGTGCAGATCCACTTTCCGCACGGTCCGAGTCTGTCGGCCTTTTCCAAAGACATGTCGGCTCAGGGGATCGGTGTCATCTGCAATACGACGATGACCGTCGGTTCCCTGGCAACACTGGAAATCCACAGCACGCAAGGCGCGCCGCTGATTCTGAGATCCGAAGTCCGCTGGTGCGATGCCTATGGCAAAGGATGGTTTCTCGTCGGCTGGAAGTTCATCGCCCTGGCTTCACGTCCGATGGCCTGACGGCTCCAGAAGAAATCAACTGCGGGAACTGTTATACTCCGCGCGGGTCTGAGTGCGAGAATTGGCGAGCGGCATGCGTCAGCTTGCCGGTACAAAAAAGCGACGTACCGGAGGGCTCACGCCACTCCGCTCGCCGGACTCATTCCGGGCCCGTGCGAGTTATGCGATCTCGTGCAAAGCAGCATTCCTCGAAAGTCTCTTCCTTGGCTGACATTGTTCTCACCACTTTGAACGCACGATACAGCCACAGCTCGTTTGGCCTGAGATATCTGCTGGCCAATATGGGCGCATTGAAGTCGCAGACGACGCTTCTGGAATTCACGATCAATGACAATGCTGTCGATATGTTGTCGGCGATCCTGGAGCAAGCACCGCGTATCGTGGGCTTTGGGATTTACATCTGGAATGTCGAACAGACGACTCGACTGATCGCGGATCTGAAACGTGTGCGACCGCAAACGATTGTCGTACTGGGAGGGCCGGAGGTCAGTTACGACACTGATGGCCAGACCATTGTCACACTTGCTGACTTTGTGATTACGGGCGAAGGCGATCTCGCGTTTCGAGAATTGTGCGCGCAGTTATTGCAGTCATCCACTGCGGCGATGAGCGTCACGTCCCTGCCGAAAATCATCCACGCTTCTGTGCCGCAACTGGATCAGATTGAGTTGCCGTACGATCTCTATTCTGATGAAGACATCGCGAATCGCGTGATCTACGTGGAAGCGTCTCGCGGCTGTCCGTTTACGTGTGAGTTCTGCCTGTCGGCTTTGGAGATTCCTGTTCGGCAGTTCGCTCTGGATCAGTTTCTGACGGCCATGCAGAAGTTGTTTGATCGCGGCGCGCGGCAGTTCAAGTTTGTGGATCGCACATTCAATCTCAACCTGCGTGTCAGTCGGGCGATTCTGCAGTTCTTTCTGGATCGCTGCGAACCGGGTTTGTTCCTGCACTTCGAAATGATTCCGGATCGACTGCCGGAATCATTGCGTGAACTCATCGTGAAGTTCCCGCCGGGTGTGCTGCAGTTTGAGATTGGTGTGCAGTCGTTCAACGATGATGTGAGCCTGCTCATCAGTCGTCCACAGGATAACACGAAGCTGGAAGAAAACTTTCGTTTTCTGCGTGATCATTCCGGCGTGCATATTCATGCCGACTTGATTATTGGACTGCCTGGTGAAACTCTGGAAAGTTTTGGTCACGGTTTTGACCGAATGTTTGCCCTGCGACCGCAGGAGATTCAGGTCGGCGTTCTGAAGCGTTTGAAGGGCACGCCGATTGTCCGGCACGATGATGATTGGCAGATGATCTACAGTCCATCTCCGCCTTTTGAAATCCTCAGCAATCGCCTGCTGACCTTTGACACACTTCATCGCCTGCGCCGGTTTTCAAGGTACTGGGATCTGATCGGCAACAGCGGAAATTTTACGGGGACATTGCGGCTGATGATCGATGATCAGGCTTCCGCATTCGAGCGCCTGCTGCAATTATCCGATTGGCTGTACGAACGGGAACAGCGGCGGCATGGAATCTCGCTCATTCGATTATTCGAGCGGTTGTTTGAATTTCTGATTTCGGAACATCAGCATGTGCCTCAGACCGTCGCAGAAACACTCTGGAGTGATTACACTCGCGGCGGTCGCCGTGATCGGCCGGCGTTTCTGAAACGATTTGAGCTGGCCGCGCCTCCGCCACGCCCGTTGGCGACTCCGGGGATTCCTGCTCGACAGGGGCGGCATTTGGAATAGTCACAGAGGCTCACCAACGAAAGCGAACAATGTTCAGCCGAGTACTTATTCTCTCCATCGCTTCTTTCATCTCGGCATCGACAGTGGCTGACGAATTAGCTTCCCCAGCGAAGCCAGTGTTCCACGACGGAGAAGCCCAGGTTGTTCCCGCATTCAACAAGGACTGGATTCGGCACGATCTCTGGGTCGAAACGGAATTTGATTCCGACGGTAACGGCAAGCACGATCGCATGCATGTAGATGTGACACGTCAGAAACAAACCGATACTGATGGGCTGAAAGTGCCCGTCGTTTACGAATCCAGCCCGTACTATGCCGGCACCGGCACCAACGACGCGCAGTATTTCTGGAGCCCACGCCACGAAATCGGTGCTCAGCCTCCTCAGCATGTGACGCCCGCAGCGATTGAACAGCAGAGCTTGCGACCGACGATTTCCGAATCACAGGTCGGCGACTGGGTTCCCCGTGGATTCGCCGTCGTGCATTCATCGTCGCCCGGTACGGGGCTCTCGCAGGGATGTCCGACGATCGGCGGCGACAATGAATCACTCGCGCCGAAAGCCGTTATTGACTGGCTCAACGGTCGCGCCAATGGCTACACGACACCGGACGGCGATGAACGAGTTGCCGCATTCTGGAGTACCGGCAAGGTCGGCATGACAGGCACATCGTACAACGGAACAATTCCGCTCGCCGCTGCAACGACCGGTGTGGATGGCCTTGAAGCCATCATTCCGGTCGCCCCGAACACATCGTACTACCATTACTATCGATCGCATGGCCTTATCCGCCATCCAGGTGGTTATCTGGGAGAAGACATCGATGTGCTCTACAATTTCGTCAACAGCGGAGATCCGAAGCTGCGCAAATTCTGCGACTGCAACGTGCGCGACAAGGAAATGACTGAAGGGTTCGATCGCCTCTCCGGCGACTACAATGCGTTCTGGGCCGGGCGTGATTATCTGAACGATCTTGCCCCGATGAAAGCCGCACTCCTGATGTCACATGCGTTCAACGACTGGAACGTCATGCCCGAACACAGCATCCGGATTTATGAAGCCGCGAAGGCGAAAGGACTTCCCGTTCAGCTTTACATGCATCAGGGCGGTCACGGCGGACCTCCACCGCTGAAACAGATGAATCGCTGGTTCACGCGATACCTGTATGGCGTGGAAAATGCTGTTGAAAAAAGTCCCAAAGCCTGGATCGTGCGCGAAGAAGTCGAAGGCAAAGACGGGACGTCGTATCCGGACTATCCGCATCCGGAAGCTGTCGGCGTGACGCTGCACCTGGTTGCGGGCGGATCGCAGGTCGGCCGCCTGCAAGTGGTGCCTGCTCCAGGCCAGGGCCACGGAAAAATCATCGACAATTTTTCGTTCAGTGGTGCCGTGCTGGCGAAAGCGGAATGGACCGATCATCGACTGTTATTTGCGACGCCCGTGCTGACGGGGCCATTACATCTCTCCGGCACTGCGAAGGTGTCGATTCGACTGGCGAGCAACAAACCGTCGGCCAATCTTTCCGTCTGGCTCGTCTCACTTCCGTGGACCGACAGCAAACGCATCACGGACGACGTGATCACGCGCGGCTGGGCTGATCCGCAGAATCATCGTTCCCTGACGGAAAGCGAACCGCTCGTGCCGGGGCAGTTCTATGATCTGACGTTTGATCTGCAACCAGACGATCAGGTGATCGCCAAGGGCGAAAAAATCGGACTCATGATCTTTTCCAGTGACCGTGACTTCACGCTCTGGCCAGACCCCGGAACGGAACTTACGATCGATTTCGACGCCACAGCGATCACGCTGCCGGTCGTCGGCGGCCAGGCCGCGTTCATGCAATCCGTCACGCCCGCGTTTGAACCAAAGGCCGCACCTTAGTTTGCCAGAACGACCGACCTTTCTGACGTGATTCGCGGGCGAAATACCCCGACAGATTTGTGATTGAGGACTCTCACTGCTACAGACCGTCTAGGAGTCTGTCTGATT
Source organism: Candidatus Kuenenia sp. (assembly GCA_043737515.1). Classification (GTDB taxonomy): domain Bacteria; phylum Planctomycetota; class Planctomycetia; order Planctomycetales; family Planctomycetaceae; genus SXXK01. The sequence continues at coordinate 5,572 of JAYTAK010000286.1, forward strand.
ATCGCTGTTTTTGTGAGCGGCAAGGCGCTAGCCGCCGGTTTTTGCAGATCAATTACCCGCGGCTAGCGCCTTGCGGCTCACTGTCCTGGAATATCGGGACAGACTCCTGGTTTCGAATCGATTGGACTTGTTTGAAAGGATCAACAATGCGTTTCTCGTTTATCGCCGGAATGCTGGCAGCCGTTGTGCTAAGTCACACCTGCGAAGCTCAGCAGAAAAAAGCGGCTAATCTCCAAAAGTCTGTGACTGTTGCACCTGGTGAGAAGTCTGCGGAAACATCCGCCGTGCAGCGTTACACGCCGGAAGATGTTGTCGGCGTCGCGGCGATTCAGCCCTCGCGGATGCTGAAATCCAAATATCTGCAGATGATGGTCGAAGCGGCGTCCGGTCAGCAGGAAGTCGATGAGATGATGGCCCTGCTGACCAAAGAACTCGGCATGGACCCGCGCTCCGTGCAGGAAGCGGCGATCCTGTTCGACCGCGAAACCATCGATCGCACGTTGAATCCGATGGGCGTCCCTGCGGGGGGCACCGTTGGCCTGAAAAACAACCTCAAGCAGTTTGGATTAGCGATGCACAACATGCACGATGTCTACGGTCGCTTCCCCGACGACGATGGGATCGAGAATGAAAACAAGGGCAATCTGAGTTGGCGTGTTTACGCATTGCCATATCTGGAACAAGCCAATTTGTACAGTCAGTTTCATCTGGATGAACGGTGGGACAGCGATCACAACAAGACGTTGATCGAAAAGATGCCCGCGATCTTCGAATCTCCCGGCGTGACCGAAAAGGGCAAGACATCGGTTCATGTTTTCACAGGTGAAGGGGCTCCATTCGCAGGCGACGAAGGTCCCGGGATACAGAACATTACCGACGGAACGAGCAACACGATCCTGACGGTGCTGGCGGGATCGGACAAAGCCGAGATCTGGACAAAACCTGGCGGACTGGACTTCGATCCCGCAGATCCAGTAAAGGCCCTTGGAAAGACGGACAAGCAAATCCTGGTTGGATTTATGGACGGATCTGTTCGTTCTCTGTCGGCTGATATTGAGCCGACGTTGCTGGCAGGTCTCATCACGCATGCGGGGGGCGAGGTAATTGATAATACACAACTGGACGGGAACCGCCCGTCGCGCGTGCAATCCATGCCCGGCATTATTCTGCGTACCACAGCGCCGCTGGATCGAGACGCCATTTTTAATATCTCACTGGTCGGTCTGGGCGAAGGCGAAGCCGGGAAAATCGGATCGCAGGATGTGACCGTGTTCGAAAGCTGCATGGTCGCGATGCCGGATGACCGCACGTTGCTGGTCGGGCCAGAACTGCTGCTGAAGAAAATGCTGGCCCCGCGCGCCGCAACCGGTGGTCAGGTCGCTGGCTCAGTTCAGCAGCAGCTTTACGCCAGTTTCCCGGCCAATGATATCGCTGGCATGATCGATCTTGAGTCCCTGAAAGACCTCAAGGCACAGATGGCGCAAAACACGCCGATGCCTGGCTTGATCGAAGGACTTCAGGGGGCGATGTTCACAGCAGATCTTGCGGGCACGGGTAAATATCTGTCGCAGATCGAAGTCCGCACGGCCAATAAAAATTCCGCCATGCAGTTGTCCGCGCTGGCCCAGGGAATGCTGCAGATGCAGAAGGCTCAGATGCTGTCGATGGCCAATACGCCGGAGTCACCAGTGAATGAGGAAACCGCCGAGACGCTGGCAGGACTGTATGACACGGTGAAGATCACCACGAAAGATGCCAGCGTGTCGTACGTCATGCCGAAGCCCGAAAATCTGGATTCGTTCTTCGAAACACTGAAGCCCGGCTTCGTCGCGATGTTTGAAGCCGTTCGCGAATCTCGCAAAGCCGCAACCGCCATGTCTCGCAAGAACAACATGAAGCAGATTGGGCTGGCGTTTCACAACTATCACGACACGTTCAATCATTTTCCCGCTGCCAACGGCAACGGTAAACGCGACCGGGGACAGAATACCGGCCTGAGCTGGCGCGTGCATCTGCTGACCTTCATCGAACAGGCTGCGCTTCATTCGAAGTTCAAACAGGACGAAGACTGGGACAGTCCGCACAACAAGGCTCTGATCGAAAAGATGCCCGACATCTTCAAAGTCGAAGGCATCGACAAACCAGGCCACACGAGCGTCCATGTGTTTACGGGCGACGATACCGCGATGGGAACCGATGACGGCGTGGGGTTGCGGGACATTACCGACGGTACATCAAACACCATCCTGGCAGTTGTCGCAGGGCCGGAATCTGCAGAAGTCTGGACGAAACCGGGCGGTCTGGAGTTCAATCCAGACGACCCAAAAAAAGTGCTCGGAACACTGGGCGAGCAATTCCTCGTGTTGATTTGCGATGGTTCAGTTCGGTTCCTGAAGTCCAGCATCGATGATGAAACGCTGCGAAATCTGATCCAGCGAAACGACGGCAATGTGGTGAATCTCGACTGAATACGCATCCGCGATTTTTGCCGCAGACCTTCCGACAACGACGAAAAAACGCATTCTCTGTTCAGCAAACGTTGGGAGTTTGCGGAGCAGTGACGTGCGGTAGCCTGCGGTGAAACCGCAGGTCATTGGCCCACAAAACGCCTGAGTTGCGGAGCAGCGACGTAGATTCCACCTCGGCCCTACATCGCTGCTCCGCAGCTTTCCTGAATCGTTTGCCACCTCCCCTGGGCTCGCGACCAGGGCTAACATCCACGGCTGCTCCGCAGCCAATCGCATTATCCTTCTTCCTCAGAATACCACCAATGAGCGGATGCACCTCAGCCGGCCAGCAAATACCGCCCGAGATATGCAATGTTGCTTTTGTCGAGTAGAATCATGCTCCCTCCTGCGAGCCCTGCTCGCCTGTTCCCGCCTCCCAACGTGCTCAACGGTGCCGTCTCATGGGCCGAATTTGGACAATTCTTTCGATCGCGTTGCTGGCATCGACTGATGCCACCGCGAGTGCGTTCGATGATCTTCCTCGCTTTGAAGTCGATGTCCGGCCGATCCTGAAAGCACATTGCTGGCAGTGCCATGGTGAAGAGAAAGAACTGCATGGCGGCATGGACGCGAGGCTGGTGCGGTTTCTGCTGAAAGGTGGCGAATCTGGTGCTGCCATTGTGCCGGGAGATCACGCGGCCAGTCTGCTGTATCAGCGCTTGGCGTCCGGCGAAATGCCGCCCGGCAAGAAGAAAATTTCTCCGGAAGAACTGCAGCGCATCGCCAAGTGGATTGATGCTGGTGCCATGACGGCGCGCACTGAACCGGAGACGCTCGCCATCGGAGATACGTTTACGGATGAAGAGCGAGGGCACTGGTCGTTTCAGCCGATCACGAAGCCCGTCATTCCGGATGTCGCACATTCTGAACTCATTCGAGCTCCGATCGATGCCTTTCTGCTGGCGAAACTTGAAAGTCAGGGTTTGAGTTTCAGCCCGGAAGCGGGCCGTGAAACGCTGCTGCGTCGCATCTACTTTGATCTGACTGGACTGCCGCCTTCTATTGAAGCCGTCGATGCGTTTATCGCCGACGAGTCTCCGGAAGCCTGGTCGAAAGTCGTTGATCAGCTCTTGAATTCAACAGCGTATGGTGAACGCTGGGCTCGGCACTGGCTGGACGTGGCGGGCTACGCCGACAGCGATGGCTATACGGCCAACGATACGGAACGCAAGTGGGCCTGGAAGTATCGAGACTACATCATTCGATCTCTGAACTCCGACAAACCGTGGAATCAGTTTCTGGTCGAGCAGCTCGCGGGCGATGAACTTCTGTCGCCGCCGTATCAGGATCTGACACCGGCGCAGGCTGATCAGTTGATCGCCACCGGTTTCCTGCGGATGTGTCCGGATGGCACTGCTGATGGTGGTGTCGATCAAAATGTGGCCCGGAACGATGTCATGGCGGAAACCATCAAGGTCGCCTCGACGTCGCTGCTGGGACTCACGGTCGGCTGCGCGCAATGCCACGCTCATCGATACGATCCCGTCAGTCAGGCCGATTATTATCGTCTTCGCGCGATCTTTGAACCAGCGTACGACGTTCAGAACTGGCGTGTGCCGACCGGACGACTCGTGTCGCTGTGGTCAACAGAGACGCGAACCACAGCAGCGACTGTCGATACAGAACTGGCGGACATCGCCAAGAAACGCGAAGCAGAGCTGGACGGCATCGTCAGTAACACGTTCGAACGTGAACTTCAGAAGCTGCCGACCGAACAGCAACCACTGGCCCGCGCGGCGCGGGAGACGGCGGCCGACAAGCGGACTCCGGAACAGCAGCAGTTGATCAAAGAATATCCGTTTCTCAACGTGGATCGCGGCTCCGTTTATTTGTATCTGCCCGATCGCCTGACCGGCTTCAACAAGAAATGGGATGAACTGACGGAGGAAACGAAGAAGAAACGACCGGCAGACGATTACGTCATGTGTCTGACGGAAGTCGCCGGGCAGGTTCCCGTCACCAAGTTGTTCGCTCGAGGAGATCATCAACAGCCTCAGGAAGAAATCGCAGCGGGCGAACTGGCTGTGCTGAATTCGACGGGCTTAGTTATTCCGCCGAAAGCTGCCGAGCTTCCCACGACAGGCCGACGACTGAACTATGCCCGGCATCTGACAAACGGACAACATCCGCTGGTGGCGCGCGTCCTGGTGAATCGATTCTGGCTGCATCACTTCGGTCAGGGACTGGTTTTGACGCCGGGCGATTTCGGAATCAAGGGCG
>JAYTAK010000287.1:0-10298 GCA_043737515.1 Candidatus Kuenenia sp.
CGAAGCCCAATGAACTGCTGGACAAGCTGGACGAAGTAATGCCGATCGATATTCGGTTGTTCGCATCCGAACAACAGCCATCCGTACCTGCGCGACTTACTGCCGCATTGCAATCGGATCGTGCTGACTTGATTCCCGGCGGGACCGACGCGCTGCAGTTGCTGACATCGATCACATCTGAAGAAGGTGCCGAGCTGATTCGCGGTGTCATCCTGATCTCAGATGGACGCCAGACTGCGGCTGGCGATGTGACCGGAACCGCGCAGCGTTTAGCAAGCCTGCAAGTTCCGGTGTACGCCGTCCCGATCGGTTCACGACTTCCGCCGCGCGACCTGTCCATCGCCGCAGTGGAATCGCCTGAAGCCGTGTTTCTGAATGACAAAGCTCAGATCCGCACGGTGATCGGCACATCAGGCTTCGAAGGTGAACCGCTCGTGGTGCGTCTGAAGCGGGGCGACGAATTGGTGTCCGAGCAAACGGTAACTCCGGCGTCGGACAGTGCCAGCGTGACGTTCGATGTTCCGTCTGACAAAGCGGGGCGTTTTGACTATCGTGTCGAAACCGAAACGCAGCCGGGGGAATTGCGCGACGACAACAATGGCCGCGATATCAACCTGCAGGTCGTCGATAACAAGGCCCGCGTCATGCTGGTCGAAGGCGATGCCCGCTGGGAATTCCGCTATCTGAAAAATCTGCTCGACCGCGACAAGCAGGTCGAACCGCTTACCGTGCTGCTGCATCAGCCGTTTCTGGATCTGCTGAATCAGCCCTATATTCCCAGCAAGCTGCCGGAGATCGAAGCCTTTCGCGAACAACTCGCCAAAACGGATCTGCTGATCGTCGGCGACATCGATCCTTTGGAGGTGCAACCGGGCATCTGGGAAATGATCGAGCAGGCTGTCACACGAGACGGACTGACGCTGATGGTGATTCCTGGTCGAAGTCACATGCCGCATGAATTCCATTCCTCCGTGCTGACGTCATTGCTGCCCGTGACGGAGACACGTCAACGTTTGGCCGAGATGTTCCGCGCGTCTGAGCAGGACGCCGAACAGACGTCGTTTCGTCTGTCGCCTGGCGTTGATGCTGCGGCATTGCCCATGTTCCAGTTGTCCGCTGATCCCGCTGACCGCATCAATGCCTTCGCAAGCCTGCCCGGTCATCCGTGGATCTACGGCGGGATTGCCAAGCCCGGTGCCACGGTCTGGACTACGGCGACGATATCCGGTGTTGACGTTGCTCCTGAACCCACGATCGTGCATCACGATTACGGATTCGGGCAGGTCGTCTGGATGGGACTTGACAGCACCTGGCGCTGGCGACGACGTGCTGGTGACGAATGGCATTATCGCTTCTGGGGGCAACTGATCCGCTGGGCCGCACGCAACAAAGCTGCCGCTGGCAATGACAACGTGCGGATGTCACTTTCGGACGTCGTGATTGATGAGTCAGAATCGGTCGAAGCGATGGTGCGGTGGAATCCCAAACTGCTTCCGCAACTGGAAGGCGCGTCGGTGGAAATTGTGGCGACGCTGGTTGAACCACCTGCCAGTCTGCCTGCTGCGGCCACACCCGATCATTCCGAACAGCCGCGTAATGCCGCCGCATTAACACCCGACGACGTTGAACACGTCGCCGTGCTGACGCCATCCGCAGATGCCGCCGAACGCTATACGGGACGCCTGCCAAGACTGCCCGCCGGTGCATGGAAAGTTCGACTCCGCGTCACCGGTGGAAATCTGACCGAGAGCAATACGATTGAGAGCGAAGTTCTTGTTCGCAGACAGATGTCGCAGGAACTTGCCAACGTCAGTTGCAACCGAGTACTGCTGACTCAACTTGCAGAACTGACCAACGGGGCGGTCGTCGAACCGTATGAAGCGGAGCGATTGATATCACTGGTTCAGCCAAAGGACCGCCCTGAGGAAAAACTCAAAGATCGTACGCTTTGGGATCACTGGCTGGTCCTGTTAATCTTCTTTACGCTGTTGACGTCGGAATGGGTGTTGCGAAAGCTGAATGGATTGCCGTAGCAGTCACTGAAGGAACTCTTGTGCAAATCACACAATCCAAAGTAGCAAACGTTGCGATCGTTGGCCGCGACGACGGTCACACTTTCCGCGATCTGCTGCAGATGTTGCGACGAAACGATCAGGTGCGCGTGATTTCGGAGCATGAGACTTTGTCAGCCGCGCTGAAGGCTGGAACGGGACACACGGCGTCGGCCGATTTCGTGCTCGTCCTGCAGTCGTGGTCCGATGAATTCGCTCAGCACGAAATCAACGATCTGATCGGACGCATGATGTTTGGGCGCGTCCTGTGTTGCTACGGTCCGTGGAGTACTGCCGACGGTCGCAGTCATGAACTCTGGCCCGTGGCGTTTCGCATCCCCGCCGCATCGGCAGCATCCCTGGTGGAACTGGAATTGCTGGAATTCCAGGCGGATTCTCAGGGGTTGTTTCCGATGTCTGCTGGCGAAGAAGTCTTCGCCCACCGCAGTCGGTTTCCGGACGACACTACACACATTGTCAGGAGTAAAGCAATTGTCGTCTCAGATGATGCAGAACTACGGGCGACAGTGGCCGGAATTCTCGCGGCGATGAACTGTGAATGCACAGAGTTGCCATTCTCTGCCTCCGCCATTCGCAGTCACCTCGTCTCGCAGAGTGACAGTATTCTGCTGGCGATCATTGATCTTGATGACGCAAAGAGAGACGTTCAGGTCTGTCTCGATCTATTCCACGCAGAACGCCGAACCACCACTTTCGCCGGTATGTCGGTATTCTCTCCTTCGCTGGCGAATTCGGAGGTTACTGAAGCACGTCAACTGTCACACATCGTGGAAAAGACGGAACTGCTCCTCCAACTGCGAAGACTTCTAACCCGACTTTCTCGAACCGCTTCGCAGTAAAGCACACAATTCACAACGACATCCTTCACGTCACCATGCTGGCCATCGACATCACTCGCGCACTTAATTTGTCGGTGAACCCAGACCCTATTGGGTTGCGGGCGAAGCCCGAGCCAAGATTCATTTTTCTGTCACCAATATTCTTGTCGCACCCGCCAGCCCTTCTGTTGAGAGCAAGCTGACAATCTTCGCGGCACAACAAGAAATCAACCGTTAGTAGTACAAACTGGCGAGCCGTAGCTGCAGCGTTGGCCTGCTATCCGATGGAACACCAGGTCACTGCGGGCTCCGACACAGATCACGATCAGCGATTCTTTCGTCGATCGCGACCTTTGTTAATTGGTCGCACAGGACGCTCGGTGGTCGCTCCGGAACTCGGCTTTCGCTTCGCGGGTTTCCGGGACGCACTGCCCGCTGCTTTCGGTTTCAGTCCGGGTTTTCCGGACGGTTGCGGACGTGACGAGTCTGATGTTGAAGGTGCCGCTTCATTCGGTGCCGGGCGTTTGCGATCACCGCGCGTCTGTCCGGTGCGATAACCGAACGTTTGTTTGTTTCCGGCGCGGTGAGGACCAGATTCAGACGCTTCACCGTGTGCGATAAATTGCCGCAGTTGGCGGATTTCAAATGACGAAAGTTCGCGATGCCGTCCAGGTGGAAGACTGCCCAGCTTCAGTGGCCCGAAGGCCGTGCGTTCCAGAGCCAGAACTTTGTGTCCCACGCGGGCCATTAAGCGGCGAATCTCGCGATTCTTTCCTTCTTGCAGTTCCAGTTCCAGAATCGTGCTTTGTCCACGACGTTTGAAAACGCGGACGCTGCGGAAACGGAAGAAGCCTTCGGCAAAGTACATACCTTCACGAAGCTGATGCAGAATATCGGGCTGAGGAAAACCGGCGACAAGACACCGATAGCGACGTATGACTTCAAAGCGGGGATGAGCCAACTGCTGAGCAAGATCGCCGTCATTCGTGACCAGCATCATGCCTTCGGTGCTCTCGTCCAGACGTCCGACTGTGAATAGCCGCTGATCGACTACAGGAACCAGATCAATGGCTCGTGGTCGTCCCTGCGGATCTGAATTGGTACACAGAAAACCACGGGGCTTGTTGATCAGGAAATAGCGAAACCGTGGTGGCCGCAGTCGTTCAGCATCCAGCTTGATCTCCTGTGTTTTCGGATCGATTCCCCGCGCCGGATCGGTGACGACTTCACCGTCCACCGTCACCCGGCCCGTGCGAATGTACTCTTCGCAGTTGCGTCGGGAATCGACACCCGCCATCGCCAGGAACTTTTGCAATCGGATTCGGTCGGGTGATTTTTCGGTCGCTTCTTCAGTCGTGTCGTCCACAGGCGCAGCGGGTGCCGATCGGCCACCGCGTGCTTCCGGTACGTTGAAAGCGGGTCGAGCTGACTTTGCGGCGGAGCGTGGGCCTCGGTCAGGTTTTCCCTTCGGTCCCTTGGAAACACCGCGCGCAGGGCGATCGACGGACTGGCGTTTGGCGGGCGTACGTTTGGCGGGCGTACGTTTGGTCTTGTCGGTGCCGGATTGAGGACGACGAGGAGGCATGATTTCACGATCCAGAATGTTCTGTCTGAGGTCCGCAAGGATTTTCCGGGCGGTTTGCACGCCGGAGTATACTCATCCAGCGACCAGGATGGTGCTGAGTTTGACGTTTTGCCTCGCATTCTCGTGTGCGACTCAAACCAAACAGGCGGCACAGCCGGAAAAGTTGAGTCCGCCACTTTTCGGACGATGACGGCAGGACAGGCCATTTTTCAGGACAGGGGGTTCATTTTGTGGTTTGGTCAGGTTACCATTCGACATGACGGGACTGATTTTGCGATACTAATGAGAGTTCCAGAGATTCGTCGGCCACAACTTTCCTGACTGCGGGTTCTTGCCAGGGTTCAGGGAGTTCAGCATCCGTGGATTGAGATTGACACTCATGATGACACCTTTCAGATTTCTTGCCTCAACGATTGTGTTCCTTTCGCTGACTTCTCTTGCCAGTGCTCAGATCGGCGGAAACACTGGCACCGGCGGAAACACTGGCAGCGGCGGAAACACTGGTACGACAGGCGGCACCGGTACGACGGGCAGCACATCAACGACGGGGCAGACATCCACCAGCGGCACATCTGCCAGCAGCACCGCCAGTGGCCAAACCGGGACTGGTGCTACAGCTCCGCCGGACGGGGCAACGGAGCAATCCAATGCCGCGCAGTCATTTATTGGATCAAACGCGACACAAGGATTTATCGGCGGTTCGAGTCAGGCCACTAATCAGCAGGAAACCAATCGCCAGTTTCAGGCGATTCAGAATAATCAGTCGCAGCAAAGTATGTCACAACAAACCGGAACTCCGCGTGAAATCAGGACAGCGCTGCGTGTCGGATTTGCTTTTCCGACCGCTTCGCAGTCGCAGATCACAGGACGCCTGGCCAATGCCAACGTCGCATCGCTGAGCCGCTTTTCACTGGTTCGGCCGGAACTGGCAGGAATTGAAGTCGCTCTGAATTCCAATGGTACTGCGGTGCTGACCGGTTCTGCCGCCAGCGCAGAAACAAGGCGACTCGCGGCGAACCTGATGCGTCTGCAACCTGGTATCCGCAAGGTGGATAATCAGATAGTTGTGCAGGCAAACTGAATGGCAGACAAAGGACGAAAGCAGCATCGGTCGCCGCACGGAAAAAAAGTACGAGTCGATCTGCGCCGCAATAAGCAGGTCCGAACCCGGCAGCAGAATCTGACCGACGAACTGCTGAACGATCAGGAATCCGCGGCCGACGTCAATCATTCCGAAAGAGTCACCGGTCGTGGTGACCTGTCTCGGCGCAGAACACTGGTCGGCATTTCTTCGCAGGGAAATCAACTGCTGCGTGTGGTGGATGAAGAAGGCATGCGTCGCGGGCGCGTGACCAGTTTCATCGGCCTGCACATTATGGTGCGGGACGATGCTGACCAGAAAGAATTTGCCTGTTCGGTTCGAGGCGTCCTGAAATCAATGGCGCGGGATGCCCGCAATGTCGTCGTGACCGGAGATCGAGTGCTCTTTCGACAGGAAGGCGATGCGAATCAGGGCGTGATCGAACGAGTCGAACCGCGTCATGGCCTGCTGTCACGCGGGAGTCAGCGGCGCGAACATATCCTGGTCGCCAACATTGATCAGGTGCTAATCGTCGGCACGGCAGCCGATCCGGAATTCAAACCGCAGTTGATCGATCGATTCCTGGTCAGTGCCGAACGCCTCAACATCGAACCGATCATCTGCATCAACAAGATCGACCTCGTTGATCCTGCCACACTCCTGCACCATGTGCGAACCTATGGTCGGATTGGATATAATGTGGTCCTGAGCTGTGCGAAGGATGGACGAGGAATCGATCAGCTTCGGCACCTGCTCAAGAATCGCCAGACCGCTGTCAGTGGCCAAAGTGGCGTCGGAAAGTCATCGCTGCTGAACTGCGTCGATCAGGAACTCGGCCTGCAGACCGCAGACGTGGGCGACTGGACTCGCAAGGGAACTCACACCACGCGCCGCGCGCGTCTCGTTCCGCTGACCTTTGGCGGCTGGGTCTGCGATACACCCGGCATTCGGCAGTTCGAACTATGGGACATATCGCTGGACGAAGTCGATGGCTATTTCACCGAATTCCGCCCCTTCATTGCGGGCTGTCGGTTTCAGGACTGCACGCACACGCACGAAGACGGCTGCGGCGTCAAAGAAGCCGTGACCCAGCAGCTCATTTCATCCGCACGCTACAACAGCTACCTTCGCCTGCGCGAAGAAGACGTCTGGGTCTGGAAAAATCCCGCTCGTGGACACGCGAAGCAAGTCTGAGTTTTGTAAAGGCAAAGCGGCGACAAGTCGCCGCACTCCAAACGACTTTCGCTTGTTTGAAGTTTAGTCCTCCGCCTTGCTGCCGTCGCCGCACATTTTGACAATCTTCGGATCGAAGCGAGCCACGATCTCGACGAGATCCGTCTGTTCCGCCATCACCTGTTCAATGTTTTTGTAGACCATCGGAACTTCATCCGCGCCGGCTGACAGGATCTGTATTCCCCGTTTGGCAAGGTTCTTCTGAACGGCGCGAAAATTAAACTGGCTCAGAGCCTTCGTGCGCGACATCGCTCGACCTGCACCATGGGAAGCCGAGTTCAGACTTTCAGGATTTCCCTTCCCGCGTACAATGAAGGCCGGATCAGCCATCGAACCCGGGATCACTCCCATCTCGCCCTTACCCGCCGGAGTTGCGCCCTTGCGATGGACAACGACATCGCGACCGCCGTGATTCTCCTGCCAGGCAAAGTTATGATGATTTTCAACCCCGGCAATCACGCGAGCGCCAAGCAATTGAGTCACCAGACGATGGATCACCGCATGATTCGCGGAAGCAAATTCGCCCATCAGATTCATGGCGGCCCAGTATTCCTGTCCCGCCTGCGACTGCATGTCCAGCCACGCCAGTCGATCAAAATGCTGATGCTGTTTCGGCATGTTTGACCTAGCCATGTTCGAATAAGTCGAACAGACAGACGCTCCGGGACCGCGGCTGCCGCTGTGACTGAGCAGCGCGACGTACTGGCCGAGTTCTAGATCCAAGTCCGAAGACGGCGTGGAAATCGTCACCACACCGAACTCCACAAAGTGGTTGCCGGATCCTGATGTACCCAGTTGATTGCGGGCTTTGTCTTTGTTCTCACGCGTGATCCGCGTCACGGACCAGTCCTCATCCATCACTGGATGATCCTGAGGTTTCTTGTGGACGGAGCCGACGCCGAACCGTGTCCCGTTTTCCAGGGCATTGCGATAATGATCGAATCGTTTTTCCAGCGTCTCGACGGGCATGTCGAGAATAGAGATTTTCATGCGGCAGGCGATATCCACACCGACAGCATAAGGAATTACGACATCCTGAGTTGCCAGCACGCCTCCGATGGGAAGTCCGTATCCAATGTGCGCATCAGGCATCAGTGCCGCGCCGATTGCTGCCGGGATGCGGCAGGCGTCCTTCATCTGCTGATGCGCACCTTCGTCAATGTTTGTGCCCCACGTCCGATAGGCAATGGGTTCCATTTGCGGTGACGGATCTGATTCAGAAAGTTCTCGCGCAAGCCCGTCCAGGACGGCATCCCCGAGAAACAATTGAGGGTTCTCGGCCACCAGCCGCAGCCGGTCCTTGATTGTCCGGCGGTCAAAGTCGGGGGAATCCGTCAGCAATTGAATTGCCCGAATCGCCTGATTGACAGCGTGCCTCGGGATTCCAAGTTTTTCCAGTTGTCGCGCGTTCATGAGTTAAGATCCATCTCAGATGCTTCGCTGCGGGCGTGTTATCCGGTGCAGCCAGTGAGGTCCTGAGTTCCTGTTGAAATCACAGCGGGAATTATTGTCTGCTACCCCGACTGATTTTTGCACAGACACAGCCTGTTGGGAAAGGATCCGGAGTATTTAGACAGAATGTTTCTTCTCCTATCACAGTGATGTTTTCCTGAGAAGATTTTAGCGTGCCACTTTACTGCAGTCGCGGACCGTGCGAGCAACTTTGTAGCCACGTTCGCCAGAACGTGGGCGATCCAGAGGAAACCCACGCTCTGGCGAGCGTGGCTACGTTGGATTGCGGGCGATGCCCGCGCCAAGAGACATCCGACAACCCGCCATGTGGCGGCGAGGGTGCAACTTGAACGTGCTTACAGGAATTCTCAAAACTGCCGGAAACTCATCGCGGAACAAACGGACGTTGCCGTGAGGACATGTTGCGTAAAATCTACTGACTGCGAAAACCTTCACGGGGACGGTGCCGAAGTTGGTTGAAAAACCTCGCCCGCGAAGGAACTGAACAAAGGAAACCGCCAGAGACGTGATAGGGTTGGCATGTTCTCTCGGGTGCCGGGCTTCCGACTTAACCGGGCCTCCGACTTGATTCCCGCGACCTTGAACAGCCTGCTGGAAAAGTGTGAGATTTATTTCAGCGGCTCATAGTCCCACCTCCGAAGATCAGGATTGAATCCGATGAGCAATACTAAGCCGTATCTGTTCGGCGCGGTGCTGGGTGCGTCGGCGATGTACGTCGCGCTCCAGTATCACGTAGTTCATTCGCACGACGGATTCCAGATGGTGCCGCGCACGCCTCAGCATTCCGTGGGACTGGCCTATGCCGATGTCCGAAACTGGTCACCGTCACAGTGGACCGATCGGCCCGAACTGGCCCGCGCTTTGATGGCTCACGGTTCATCGGACTTGATTTCTGAATCCGTGGCGAACTCCCTGGCGGACAGTGTGACGGAAGAGAATTCCACCCTGGATCAACTGCGCACGTTTCTGGATAAATCCGCGCAGGATGGTGTGCCGGCAGACGCCACCAGTCTGCTCGAAATTCCGGTTTCGCCGCTGAAACCTGCCAACACGGATTCCGATGCTGACGACGTACTGACGCGCATTCCGTTTCCGCCGGAAGCCAGGAACACCAGTTTAGTCGATCCGTTTTCAGGCGATCCGCTTCAAGTGGCTCAACGGCCTAAACCTGCGGCAACAGTGGTGCCGAATCCTCCGCTTCCGGCTGGTCCTTCGCGGTTGTCAACTGCTGACGTGATTGAGGGTCTGCGCGATGACGACAACAATCCAGTCGATTCGTTCAGCGTTTCAGCGCCGCGATCAAATCCGCCACGATCAACCGCACCGAAGTCCGCCGCCGAAACCGCCGCTTCACCCTCACCAAAACTGACGCTTGCTCAACAAGCTCAGGCGACGGAAGACCGGATTTTCGGTAATTCCAACGCGACTTCGCAGACGTCGAATCCTGCCGCCGAGGCTGGCGGTGATTCCATGTTCGAAGAAGTTTCAACCCAACTGGAAAGCCGTGCCCAGGCCGCATTGAATCGCGCAAAAGAAGCGGCCAGCGTTAAAGCTGGCAGCGCTGCGAACGGTGCAACCAAATCACCAGAAGCCTATACGAGGAAAAAGATTGAAGACGCCACTCCGGATGCCGACAAGTCCGTCATCAAGAACAACCCCGCCGCAAGCGAGACCAAGCCATCTGAATCTCTGCTGGACCAATTCGACCCGTTCCTTGAATAAGACCGTCTGCTGAAAAATAACCAATGACCAACTATACTCCGCGCGGTCGAATTTGAGGTTTTGTGAGCGGCAAGGCGCTAGTGCCGCGAATCGTAGTTGATAGCCCATGAGGGTGAGAAGCTACGCAGGCGGTCGTGAATTTCTGCCTCTCAGTCACTGCGTTTTGCCAAGTTTAACATGAACTGAAAGTACGCCTCTCGAAGACTTTCCGTGATCGAATTGTTCACGGTTCTCAAGGAGGAAGGTGATGTCCGGCAAGGCGGCCAGGATTTTGCTGTCGGAAAAGCAGCACGAAATCCTGCAGATTATTGTGA
>JAYTAK010000288.1:0-4477 GCA_043737515.1 Candidatus Kuenenia sp.
CATTTTTCTGCCCCTCATTTTTCTGCCAGACCTGACTTCAGCAATCAGACGCCTGAGAATCTGCGCGAGAAAACAAGAATTCAACTGTTAGTAGTACAAGGTGGCATCGCGGGCAGGCAATTTCACTGCATGCGTTCGCCTGCGGCTTGTCGTTAAACGAGTTATGTCAAATAGCTCTTACCCCACTGCTTACGTGTTCCGTGTATTCCGAATGTGCCGCATCCTGACCGTTCTGCCCGGCCAGCCCAAAGCCATCCGCGAATGCCTTGACGCCGTCATGCGGGCAATTTCCTGGTGCATCGACCTGATCGGAGGTCTGCAGTTGGAAATCAACCCGGAGCAAATCGTGGCATTCCGGCCAAAATCAAAGTGAAAAAATGGCGGCAACAAGTAGGATGGACATTCATGTCCGTCGTATTCTTCCAGAATGTGCGATCCCGCGCTCTGTCAGCAATGAATTGATGGGTGGCCGGGGTTGGAGAGCGTCAGCTCGAAACCCCGGAGCTTCCTTCGCTTCGCTCAGTCCAGCCCCGGCCACCCGATCCATCAAAGCACGACTGACCGAGCACTGGTACGGACGTGCCGTAACCGTAGAATCAAGTATCGTTGAGATTGGCTGATCGTCAGGAAAACTCTCCATGCCCTCACCCTTCCCCGGAATGAATCCGTGGCTCGAACAAGTCGATGTCTGGCATGATTTTCATCAGCGATTCATTGCGCGAATGGGAGATGCTCTCGCCCAGCACATTCGGCCAGCCTATCTGACGAAAATTGATGAGAACGTCTACATCCACGAACTGTCACAAGAACAGCGACTGCTTCTCGGACGTCCCGACATCGGCGTGTTTGAAGGCTCCGGCAGCGCAGCAGCGGTGTGTCAGAATACAGAGACTCTGCCCATTGCCTATGGAAGTCTGTTACCAAGTACCGATCGCATCAGCGAATCCTTCATCGAAATCCGCGACACCAATGATCGCGATCTGATCACCGTGATCGAGTTGCTCAGCCCAACGAATAAACACACCGGTCCTGATCGAGAGCAGTACCTCGCCAAGCGCAAGCTGCTGTTGTCGGGCAACGTGCATTTTGTGGAGATCGACCTGTTGCGTGGTGGTGCAAAGATGCCGGTGGAAGGACTGGCTCAATGCGACTACACCGTCATGGTCAGCCGCAGTTATGAACGCCCGACAGTCGGTCTGTGGCCCATGAGAATTCGTGAAGCATTGCCTGTGATTCCCGTTCCGCTCAAGCAGGAAGATCCGGATGCCGTGCTTGATCTTCAGCAATTGCTTCACGAGACCTTTGACGCCGCCGGTTACGCCGACTACATCTATCAGGGTCGCCCGCGCCCGCCACTGCACCCCGACGAAGAGGCGTGGGCAAAACAATGCTTAGCTTCTACGCCGACCGCGTAATGGCATGCACTTTGGCTCTGCCGGGGTTTGACTCCGACTGAAATCTCATCTGAGAAGCAACGGGGCGATCTCGGTCGTTCGCAATTTGCGACAAGACAGGAAGCATTGCTCCCGAATGACCCAAAACGATGCCGGAGCAAACGACGCTTGGCGAAATTGAACGTCGTTCGTATTCGTCCTTCTCAAACGCCGGATGGAACAGTGCCCAGCGACCATGACAGCAGATTCAGAATCTCAAAATACTGCATCCGTCGCAGGAAACGGTCTTCCAGCTGACCCGGTGTTCGCAAAGCGTGTGTGGAATACTCAATCAGGGCAAAAGGGTCAAAACGACCGTTCCGACAGACTTTTAGCTGAGCCCGTTCTTGTTCTTCTTCAGACGCACCTGATTCAACCAGCCAGCAAGCCAGATTCGATGACAATGCATCAAACGCCGGATGCGAACCGATGCGTCGAAACCACCAGGACGCATTCCTCGCATCGGGTTCCCGCCGGTGCATGATCCCATGCCAGTAGTCGGCGGTTCGAGGTGTCCCGCAGCCAACTGCTGAGCCTCAAACAAGCAGTGTGCCTAAATACCACGCAACTCCCCGTGGCCAAATCGATTCCCAGGTGGGTCCGTTTTCCGCGCCGAAGTGGGTCCGATTTGCATGCCGATCTCCAGAGGACAATTTCACGTCAGCCAGAGCCTTTTCGACCGCTGCTTCCAGGACCTCCGCCGAGAGTCCGGGATTCGGCTTGTCGTTTCCAGTCGCTGCAGTTCTCCGATCTGCGGCCAGTGATCGCGATGCGAAACAACCGTGCAATGGTCAATTACGACGGTCACCAGAGTCTCGGGAACGATCAGCAGATACTCGGACATTCAGTAAATCACTTTCAAGAACTGGTTTCCCAGCGCGGGCTTCGCCCGCACCCCATTGGTTAAAGCCGGGCCGCAGAAACACAGGCGACAGAAAAATTAGTGACAGAAAAATTGGAGCAAAAAGTATTTTCATTCTGTTCAGCAAACGGTGAGAGTCTTGTTTTTGCGAGAGGATTCTTTGGTGCCGAAATCGCCATTACCAGGATGCTCTGCCATCCGCAGGCAAACGGCCTTGAATCGCTTCCGGCGGATGGCAAGGCCGGACTGCGGATGAAAGAAATCAACTGTGAGTAGTACGGAATTCTCCTCGACGTCAATGCATTCAGATGGTGCGGAGTCGTCACGCGCTCCGGGTTGCCGAACCTGCCAGCGCATGTGTCTTCGCGATCAGTGTTTCCAGCAGTGCGAGCGACGCACCATTTCTGATCGCATTGACGGCGACATCGACACCATCTCGGAGGTTTTCAGCTCGCCCACTGACCAGCAATGCTGCCGCCGTGTTTGCTACGACCATGTCCAACGCCGGACCAGGCGTACCGTGCAGCACCTGCAGAATTACTTTGGCACTCTCGGCTGCAGACGCAACACGCAACGACGAAACATGGCAGGGTTCCAGTCCGAAATCATCTGCCGTCCATTCGTTTCGGCTGACTGCGTTCGGACGTACATCAAAGACGGTTGTCGTGCCCCAGAGCGAGACTTCGTCTAACTCGTTGTTCCCGCAGACCACGAATGCACGTTGAATTTTCAGACGCGACAATGCGTTCGCAAGGAGTTCAGCTCGATTGATTGAGCTGGCTCCCAGTAACTGAAACTCGGCAGCAGCGGGATTCGTCAGAGGTCCGAGCAGATTGAAAATCGTGGGGAACCCCAATTGTCGCCTGACCGGCGCTGCAAACTTCATCGCCCCGTGAATCAACGGCGCAAAGCAAAATGCCAGTCCTACTTCGTCCAGGCACTGACCGGCATCGTGTGCCGAAAGCGAAATGTTCACTCCCAGAGCTTCAAGGACGTCTGCGGATCCGCTGGAACTTGAGACGCTGCGGTTTCCGTGCTTCGCCACGGCCATGCCGCAGGACGCCGCGACCAGTGCGGCGGCGGTACTGATATTGAACGTATGCAGTTGATCACCGCCTGTTCCGCATGTATCCAGCAGCGGCCGACGGTGGCTGGAAATCATGGTCGCTCGTTCCCGCATCGCCGTCGCGGCACCAACGAGTTCGGACGCAACGGAACCTTTCGCCGCCATGGCTGTCAAGAACGCAGCGATATCGACAGGATCACACAACCCGTCCATAATCACACCAACGGCATCGCGGCATAACGAATCGCTCAGGTCGCGGCGTTGTAAGAGTGCTTCGACAGCAGGTTTCAGGGTATCATGCATAGACAGACTTTGCGGGCAAATGGTCCGGCGGCACAGAGCAATCCGACTTTCGCAGTCTAACGGATTTCCAACAGATGACACACGATGCGCCGTTTGCAGAACTGGAAATTGAAGGCACGGCAGCGCCATGTTCTTACCTGCCGGGTCAAACGGCAAGGATGATCTATCGGATTGCGTACGACCTTTCTGAAACACGGTACGAACAGTTGTTGTTTCGCGGCTGGCGGCGTTTCGGCAGAACGCTGTTCCGACCGGTGTGTGCTGCGTGCCGGGAATGCCGCAGTCTCCGCGTCTGCATTCCGGAATTCAAACCCAACAAGAATCAGCGTCGCTGCCTGACAGGCAATGCCCGACTGACACTCACGATACAGCCGCCGACGGTGAGCGATGAACACATTGCGCTCTACAACCGCTATCACCTGGACATGCACCATCGTCGTCAGTGGCCGCAGCGGGAGGTCACGAGGGATCAATACGACGAGTCCTTTCTGGAAGGCCATTTCCCATTCGCGCGGGAGTTCCAGTATCGTGACGACGGACGCCTGATTGGTCTTGGACTCGTCGATGTCACCGCAGCGGCAATGTCCAGCATTTATTTCTTTCATGACCCGGACTATCGCGACGCCGGACTGGGAACGTATTCCATTCAGAAAGAGATTGAATACGGACGGACGAACGCCCGACCCTGGCTGTACATGGGCTACTACATCCGCGACTGTGCCTCAATGAACTACAAGAACCGGTTTCGCCCGCATGAGATGTTGCAAGGCTACGTCGCGGATGATGAACCACCAGTATGGAAACGCCCGATGG
>JAYTAK010000289.1:0-23065 GCA_043737515.1 Candidatus Kuenenia sp.
GCATTTCGACCGGGCCAGAGAGTTGCCGCGCACCTGATGCTGAAGGGTGATGCAGAATCGATCGCGATTCCGTGGTCCGCCGTGTATCACGACATCTACGGCAGTCAGTGGGTTTATGAGCAAGCGGCCGAACGCAAATTCGTGCGTCGCCGAGTCGAAGTGTTGTCGGTCATGGACGGCTGGGCCGCGATCGCGCGGGGGCCGAAGGTCGGCACCGCTCTGGTGACGGCGGGTGTGGCTGAACTGGCGGGAACGGAATTCGGATTTGCGAAATAACAACGTAGGGTGCGTGAAGCGGAGCGCAACGCACCACTGGGTCAAATGATTGAAAATGGTGTGTTCCGCTGGCGCTGCACACACCCTACCAGAGCTAAAACGAGTGTCATTGGAGTTCAATATGAGTTGGCTGGTAGAGATCGCTCTGCGGATGCGAGTCGCCGTTCTGGCATTGTCGGTGCTGTTGGTGATCGTCGGAATTCGCCTCGTCCCCGAAATGCCGCTGGACGTGTTTCCCGAGTTTGCGCCGCCGTATGTCGAGATCCAGACTGAAGCTCCCGGACTGTCGGCGGAAGAAGTAGAAAACCTCGTGTCCTTCCCGCTGGAGAATGCGCTCATCGGCACGCCGGGACTGGAAACGATTCGATCCAAGTCGGTCATGGGATTGTCCTCGATCCGACTGTTGCTGCATCAGAACGCCGACGTCTATCGGGCTCGGCAACTTGTGCAGGAACGGCTGGCATCGGAGACACCTCGACTTCCCAGCGTCGCACGTCCGCCCGTGATTCTGCAGCCGTTGTCGTCCCTGAGCCGCATGATGAAGATCGGCATGTGGTCGGACAAATTGTCACAGAGCGATCTCACCGAACTCGCCGTGTGGACGATTCGCCCGCGATTGATGGCCATACCGGGTGTCGCCAATGTGGCGATCTGGGGCCAGCGCGACAAGCAGTTGCAGGTGCTGGTTGATCCGGAGCGGCTGCGAGCCCACCAGATCACGCTGGATACGGTACTGCGGTCTGCCGCAGACGCCGTTGTGCTGGACGCTGGCGGATTCGTCGATACGCCAAACCAGCGATTCGCCGTTCGCCAGGTATCGCCCGTGCTGAATGCCGAGGACCTGGGGAAGACCGTCGTGTCTTTCCGGGACGGTGCCGCACTGCATCTGGGCGATGTGGCCGACGTTCGCATTGGTTCTCCTCCTGCCATTGGCGACGCCATCATCAATGACGGCCTGGGGTTGCTGCTGATCGTCGAAAAACAGCCGGACGCCAACATGCTGGAAGTGACGCGCAAGGTCGAAAGCGCACTGGATGCTCTGAAGCCCGGATTGAAGGACGTTGAGTTGGATGCCACGATTTTCCGCCCGGCGACGTTTATCGAACGTTCGATCAAGAACCTGACATCGGCACTGGTCTCCGGCTGCATTCTGGTCGTCATCGTGCTGATTCTGTTTCTTTACGACTGGCGTACAGCGGTCATCAGTCTGACGGCGATTCCTCTTTCGCTGATGGCGACAGTTGTGGTGCTGTACTGGCTGGGCCTGACGATCAACACGATGATCATTGCCGGCCTTGTCATTGCTCTTGGCGAAGTTGTCGATGACGCCATCATTGACGTCGAGAATATCGTGCGTCGCCTGAGACTCAATCGTGTCCTTGAGAAACCACGTTCCGCCTTCCACGTTGTCCTTGCGGCGTCGCTGGAAGTCCGCAGTGCCGTTGTTTACGCGACGATCATCATTATTCTGGTGTTCCTGCCGGTGTTCTTTCTCGAAGGCCTGCCGGGAGCATTCTTTCGACCACTGGCGATTGGCTATGTGCTGGCGATTCTGGCGTCGTTGCTGGTCGCTTTGGTTGTGACACCCGCGATGTGTCTGCTGATTCTGCCCGGCGAAAAGGCGTCCGCCAAAGAACCGCCGCTGAGTCGCTGGCTGCGACGACCCTACCGAGCCATGTTGCCGTGGTTCATCAAGCGTCCAAAGTCAGCGATCAGTTTTCTGACGGTGGCACTGAGCCTGACGCTCGTTCTCGTGAACAGTCTCGGTCAGGAGTTTCTGCCGAACTTTCAGGAGACGGACTTCCTGATGCACTTTGTGGAAAAGCCCGGAACGTCGCTCGAGGCCATGGATCGCATCACGATTCAGGCCAGTCGCGAACTGCGAGCCATCCCCGGCGTACTGAACTTTGGCAGCCACATCGGCCGCGCGGAAGTTGCGGATGAAGTAGTCGGGCCGAACTTTACGGAGCTGTGGATCAGTATCGACACGGAGGTCGAATACGCAGAAACGCTGCACAAAATTCAAACGGCTGTGGATGGATATCCCGGTCTCTACCGCGACGTGCAGACATATCTTCGTGAACGTGTGAAGGAAGTCCTCACCGGAGCCAGTTCCAGTCTGGTCGTGCGAATCTACGGTCCTGACCTGGCGGTACTGCGGGAAAAGGCGAAGGAGGTTTCTGCGGCGATGGCCAAAGTGGAAGGCATCAATAATCTCAAGGTCGAAGCGAATGTGCTGATTTCGCAGATTGAAGTCCGACTGCGTCCTTCCGCCGCCGAACAGTTCGGACTGACTCCAGGACAGGTGCGCCGGGCTGTCACGACGGTCCTGCGCGGAACCAAAGTGGGAGAAGTCTATGAAGGCCAGAAGAAGCAGGATGTCGTCGTCTGGGGCACCGAAAAGTCCAGAACGGACATCGTGTCGCTGCGCGAGCTACGGATCGATACACCGACCGGCAGTCAGGTGCCACTCAAGGACATCGCCGACGTCGACTTCGTCCCGGCTCCGAACGAGGTCAAACGCGAAGGCGGTTCGCGAAGAATCGACGTCACCTGCGATGCCAAAGGCCGCGACCTCGGCTCGGTGGCCCGCGATGTGGAAGCCGCCGTCAGCGCGTTGTCGTTTGATCGTGGCTACCACCCGGAGTTTCTGGGGGAGTATGCGGCTCGCCAAGCTTCACAGCATCGCCTGTTCGCGCTGGGCGGCGTTTCGCTGATCGGCATCCTGCTGATTCTGTACATGGACTTTCAGTCAGTGAAACTCACGATGATGGTCTGCGTCACGATTCCATTCGCACTCATCGGCGGCGTGATCGCGGCGTGGATGGCCGGAGGAGTCCTGTCGCTGGGTTCACTGATTGGCTTCGTGACGGTGCTGGGGATCGCCGCTCGCAATGGCATCATGCTGGTCAGTCATTACCGTCATCTGCAGCAGGTCGAAGGCGAACCCTTCGGCCTGAATCTCGTCGTCCGTGGCGCGGAGGAACGCCTGATCCCGATCCTGATGACCGTGCTGACCACGGCACTGGCGCTGCTGCCATTGGCCATTTCCGGAAACAAACCCGGACACGAAATCGAATACCCTCTGGCCGTCGTGATCGTGGGCGGTTTGGTCACATCGACGTTCCTGAACCTGTTCCTGCTGCCGCCACTCTACCTGCTCTGGGGCCGCAACGCAGTGCCACCTGCTGAGGATTGTGCAGCAGTTCCGGCGGCAACACATTGACGTTCTTACCGCTATTTCCGATGTGACAACAGGAGGCTGCCACGGACCCGCATTCAATGACAAGTCAGTCCCTCAAACAGCTCAGGATTAACTATTCGTCGCGCGGCAAGCTGTTCAAAAACTCTTCAATCGCTGGATGGGACGGATCCACCGTTTCTGCGATTAGCGACCTAGAATTCGGAAACAACCTCAGCACCGTGTATCGTTGCGGTTGCTCGATAGACTCCAGAGTCCATGTTTTCAGAGACGAACCGGACTGATCCGTCTCCGAGACAGAATTGAGCACCGCCGACGTGATGGCTGCTAAAATCGTCGAAGTGTGTATGCGGATCGTTCGGGACATGGTCGGCGGCCCCGCAAACTCGCTGAACGGCTTCTTCACCTGCGGCGATCATGCCCGGCCAGGAGGAATACCAGTCCAGATCTGGACGTGTTTTTCGTTCTCCCACCATCAACGTGTTGGACATTCCATCAGTGACTTCGGCTATGCGAATACTGCTGTTATGGCCGAAGAATCCACTTCCCCTGCAGGTTCCGTCTGTCATCACAGGCAGATTCCCTGGCGATAATTCGCAGTCGTCGAGGTTCTCGGGTCCGAAACAACCGATGTAGTTAGCGACCGGCAGTTGAGCTAATACTACCCCACTGGTTTCCGATCGAATTGCGAAGTAATCGGGCTGTGGATCAGAAGCGCATTTGTAAGCAGTGACTTGTGACTTCAGCAGATCCGCATTCGCAGTATCGGTCAGTGCTCGATCCGCATGGAATCGTTCGTAGACCGCAGACTGCTCCAGAAAAGGCAGAACGTGAACGGCCCAGCCAACACCGCTCGTGCCTTCGAGAGCACTCGGTCGCTGTTGTTCATCGACGGCAATCCAGCCGGGTGGAAAGACATTGTTTGTCTCATGGTAACTGTGCAGTGCGAGCCCGATCTGTTTCAGGTTGTTCTTGCAGTGCAATCTCCTTGCAGCCTCACGGGCCTGCTGTACCGCAGGAAGGAGGAGTGAGATCAGAATTGCGATGATCGCGACAACAACCAACAACTCGATGAGCGTGAATCCTCGCACTGGGCGAGTTGTTCTGAATTGATTCATGGGGAACTCCAGTTGAATTGAAAAAGATGAATTGGGGAATCTGTTTGTTGAAGCCAGCGCTTCTTAGAAGCACAAAAGTCGCACGGACCTTCGGGAATCCATTGTCTGTCGTCGTTTGACCGGCCGACCGAACGGTTGACACTCTACCGCTATGACCGTGAGTAGCGGCAACTCCTGCATCGATCAATGCTTGCTGCCATCGACATGTCGGAAGTGGCTATTCAAGCGAAAACTGAAAGACCTCAACCTGGCCAGGTCCACACTCCATAAACGGCAGCCATCTTTGGGGTCGGACGGCTGGAGCAACGAGATTGCGTTGAATTACAAGAATCTTGCGACCCTCTTCCATTGAGAGCCAGTACAGATGCCGCTCTACTGTTCCGTTGGCAAGATTGAAATCCATACAGCGTTGCGTGGGGTCAATCCAGAGATGTGCCTCCTGCGTGGCGAATTCTTGCTCGTCTTTTTGGGAGATTTGCAGGCTCCGGTCATTTATTACGAGAACAGATGTTCGACTGACCCATCGGCCCTTTAATTGAGCCAACTCCTGACTGATCTTTGCATCCATCTCTTTGGGCGAACGCTGCCACACGACCAGTAGCCCTGGATCAGCATTGCGATAGCGATGAGCCTGATCAATCTGGCGCAATTCGGTTTCGCAGCGGCGAACGGCGGACTGAAGTTGGCAAATTCTTTGTGATGATGAATTACGCATCTCTATGAACTGCTTTTCTGTTGAATTTTCAAAACCCGGTGTTTGCCCCAGTCGAATGACATCCCGTATCTCTGCTTCCGCTCGTAAGATTCGCAGCGATGTCTCCGCGTGCTGACTCTGTTCGGAACGAATCTGATCCTCATAGTCAGAGATCTTCTGCCTCAGTGCGTATCGTCGGTCTTCAATAGAACTTCGATTTGGCCCCATCTGTGCGTTCCCTGTTGGAGAAAGGCGGGATCCAGTGATAAGCAAAACTGACAATATGAAGTACCGCATCGGAATATGACTCGCAGTTTTGTGATTGGTGAATGGTGGCCTGTCTTCCCGCCAGATCGGAAAAAGTCGAATTGTGTCGTCAGCCTAAAAGCGAACGTCCCTGTCGTTGCGGACCGACTATTCTGAATTTCGTGAGATTCAGTCCTGAATTTGAATATGTACGCTTGGAAGATTTGAAGAAAGAGGCCCCATCCCGATACATCAGGATGGGGCCAACGCGATAGCGTCCATGACGCTGGCCGGTACGCCTGTTAGTGGCGTGAGTAGTTGTGGCCACAGTTGTCACAGTAGTTGTCGCTGCCTTCAAATGCCTTACAATCACAGCTGTAGCAGCGACCGTAGCCCAGAAAATGACCCATTCCGTAATCACCAGCGAACAGTTCGGCAGCTCCTGCACCGATCATCCCGGCAATGCCAAACGCCAGGGCCAACCGGCCAACGATTCGTTTCACGTTCATCACAATTCTCCAGATAACAGATTGTTTGGGGCTGATTGATGATTCAGGCTTCGTGCCCCCGTTTCGAGTTGCCTGACAATCTATGAAGCGATGTGAATCCGATAATCGGACAACCTTTTTCGAAGTTTTGCAGAACTCGTTATTTCGTTCGGCTAAACCTGCAATGCGCACCGAATCGTAGGCCGGACCGAGCAACTCGATGAAAGCCAGAGCGGCACCCGCCAATCAAATCCAGATTGACTTGACAGGGTGTCACGACGAGAAATGCGAGTTTGCGCTGTTCCGGCTTGGGCGGCGGTCTGTCTCCCGAAGTGGGTCCGATTTGCAAGCCGATCTCCACGCAATGCAGCTGAAACGCAAAACGACTCGCGACCTTGTGGTCGCGAGTCGTCGCAGGTGGTTCATCGTCTTCTGTGGTCAGCTATTCGCTCAGGGGTGCCAACGCTGAATTGAATTCCACCGGAGTCAAACGTCCGCGTTCCAAACGCAGTCCAGTCGCAGCCTCGGGATCACGAAGGATTTCTTCGCGACGCTGATCCAGTTCAGCTCGCATTTTATTAAGATCAAGCCACATCAACGGGGTTCCCAATCCACCGGTGAGGATATATCGCCCGTCGGGGGTGATTTCTAAAATCTCAAGTGACCCATCCAGCAGAGTAGCTTGAAGCGGGGTATCAGGTTTCTTAGACAGTTCCTGCATCATTTCGTTCACTTCCTTCAGTGCGTTTTGCTGATCCACGGTCAAACCGGCAAGGTCGAGGTCGTCAGGAGGCTGCGGTGGAGGCATTGGTGTATCAACACAAATACTGTTCAACCGCCGAACGGAGAAGGTTTCGGTCATCACAAGGTCACCAGTGTTATCGGTCTTCCAGAGCCGTACTGTGCCATCACTTCCGCATGTGATGAAGTCATTCGAACCGGGAATGTTCGTAATACTATTTGAGTACGCCAGTCGCGCAATGCTTCCCATCATATTCATCATTGGCTGGGGCAAGTGGCCGGCAACTTCTTGAAGTCGCTCGCCGGTCTTCGCGTCCCACATTAACACGCCGCCACCGAATCCAACCTGAAGGACACTGGAACCGTCTGGCATCCAGGCGAGTTGCGAGAGCCCAAGCCTGGCACCAGACGGGCCAGTAAAACGATCAGTCCCCGACAAACGAACTCCCTCATTGAGATCGGGACGCCCGTCGGACGACAAACTAAAGCGGCTTTCAAGAGAATTGGCGTCGATAATCGTGAACGTACCCTTAGTGTCAACAACCGCTAATTGACTCTGGGTAGGATGAAACTTCAGATCCGCAGCACGCAGAGCCTGAATTCCCTCGACTTCCGCAGCGTCGTAGGTTCGAAGCAGTTTTCCGGATTTCAACGACCAGAAGTCGATATCGGCTCCTTGAGTGTTCGTGGCAACAATCTTTTGAGTTGAATCCACAGCGATGACCGTAATCGTTTTATCGCTTCCAAGTATGGTTTGATCGTAAGGTCGCGGCGCGTCGAACAGACAAACTCGCTCCCACGTCCCAGTATTCACGACTGCTGCCTTTCCATCGTGGGAACCAATAATCAATCGGGTCCCGTCAGGGCTGAATTGAATTGCAGTTGGCAAGCTGCCGGTGGGTTCAGTACCAACGCGGAAAATATCGGCGGAGAATTGTTTGATGGGTTGACCGAACGGGCCATTGGTCTCGGACCGCAGCATTACGGAGACGACGCCAAATTGCAGTCGAGCCCATTGTTGCAATCGAGGATTCATTGCCAACTGATAGTTTCCCTCGAGTTTGCTTTCAGAAATCCCCGTTGCCGCAGGACGCTTGTCCCAGCTCGTTATTAGACCGCGTGGACTTATCGTTAGTAGTTCTCCGGCATCATTGAAATTCACAAAGACACCTCCTGTGATCGACGAAGTTGGCAGTGCTGCGGCAGCAACACGTTCCGTTACGGCCCCTGTCTGCAGGTGCAGAATTGCTGCCGAGCCATCAAAGTGGCCAACCGCCAGACTTCCCATGCCGGGCGCAAACGCAAGTGATGTGACCGCATTGAGCGATATTGACAGATCCTTCGACATGGCACCAAACGTAGTACCATTCACCAATTCACGTTCATCAATTGACCAGAACGGAAGTTTTTCCGCCTTAGTCCAGTCCCACAGAATGACACGACCGTTCACGGATCCTGTCGCCAGAAGACCGTCTTTGAATGTGGCGGCATAGACATCCGCATGGTGGTCATGAAACTCCTGAATCAACTTCCCAGTTGCCACTTCCCAGCGACGAATTCGATCTCCGAACGAAATGAGATGATTCCCGTCAGGCTCCATCAGCAACCCTAAGCTCCGAGGTTTGAGGAGCTGGATATTGACGTTCTGCAACTCCGAATTGAGCAACATTGTCTTAATGGGCTCGGTCGCATTTGGAAGCTGCTGCTGTATGACTTCCGCACGTGCATTCAGTTCAGCCTCGATGGCTGCGTCGGCATCCCTCCATTCGCGACCCGTAACTGTCAATTTGTGCGAGTCGTTATCCCACTGCCAGACGACGATTCTTCGGTCAGCTCCCAAGGTAGCGACTTGGCGACCATCTGCACACCACGAAACTGCAAGAACAGCGACTGCCATCGGGCTGATCGCTTGAGCAGCCTGGGCTGCATTCGGGCCGTGAGCATCCCGGACAACGAGTACCGGATCTTTCTGATCCACGTCGTAGATCGCCAAATCGCCTTGAAAATTCGTGGCCGCGAAAAATTGTCCGCCAGGGTGCATCGAAATCGATGATGGAGTCAGCGGGAGATATGCCTCAATCTCCTTCGCGGGCCGAGTTGTGGAATATGTTCGGACTTCGCGAAGTGATTGTGCATCAAGGGCTCGAAGCGGAGCGTCAGTGGCTGTGCCTCCGACAATCAACAGATTCTTTTTCGGAACAACTACGTGAGCAGTGCATCCGAAGATATTTCCTGAAGTGAGTCCTTCAGTAGCCCGAATCAACTCCCCTGTTTCTGCATTCCAAAATCGCAGCCGCGAATCACGACTGGCAGACGCAATAGTTTTCCCGTCCGTCGAGACAGCGATGGCTCCCCCTGAAGTCTGACCCGCAGTTGTGGGTTCTGAAGCACAGGTGAACGGCCTTGCCTTGCCTTCGACCGGATCCCAAACACGAACGGTGCCGTCAAGCCCGGATGAAACCAACATTCGTGGATGACTCCATTCCAGACGGATGATCCAGTTGCTGCCGGTCGAGTCTGGAGAGTGTCCGGCCAGTGTACGGATCAGCTTTCCACTTGCAGTATCCCAAATACGTATCACACCGTCTTGCCGCCCGCACGCAATATGTTTTCCATCCGGGCTGACAGACAAGTCAATGATTGGACGTTCGTCAGGCGTCAGACTGTTGAGGGATTCGAACGAACGAAGTTGCTTCCCATTGGAATCCAGGAGGATCAGTTGCCCCGTCTTTCCGCCAACAGCGATCCAATTACCTTTAGGATGAATCTGGAGCCGCGAAGCTTTTTCAATTCCCGCAGAAAACTGCCGAACGATTGATAAATCCTGCCGCTTCCAAATTGTTACAGTTTCTGTTGAATCCACAGTCGCCAGCCAGTCGGTTTGGTCAGATCGCGGCGAATCTCCGTCGGCGATCTGTACGCCTTCCTTCAATGCTCGGCGCTGAGTCTTTGTGGCATCAGCAATGCGTTCGCCGTGCCATTCGATCGCCTGCAGCGTTCCATCCTGACCAAACGAGTAGAACCTCCCGTCGTTCACGGGATCGCTCACGATTCGTCTCACCGCCCCCCAACCAAGCGGTGAATCCGGCATGGAATGGCCAGGGAGTGTCAGGAGCAGATCGCCTTCACGCGACCAGAATCCCAGTTCGCCAAACTTTTCGGCCCCGCCGGTTACCAGGATTTGACCGGATTTGTCCCAAACCGCTGCGCTATAAGGCACACGGACTGAGGAACGGCACAAGACACTTAGCGATGTCTGAATCGTGCGATCCAACTCACTTGTCACGCGATCTGCCTTCGCTTGAAGGATCGGTTGTGTCTCCACCGACCCGGAGATGATCCGGTTGCGGGCTCCAACGAGAAAGGCCAATGCTGCAGGGCCGACGTTTTGGTCCTGCATTATTCTTGCCGTTTGAATTAGAGGATCAATATCCGACGTGATTTCGTTTACCGCCAAATTGCGTTCAGCATCCTGACGCGACTGCTTCTGTGCCGCGATCCATATGCCAAGAAATGGTCCGGCAGTTATCACCATAATCGCAGCCGCGTAACTGAATTTCCGAATGACACTCCCGCGTTGAATTCGTCGGCTTGCCGATCGAATACTGAACTGTTCCTCATGCGGAATCGACTGCAATGTGTTTAACTGATCTCGGGCAAGTGTGTAGTCTCCAGCCTGTTCCGCAATCCGCACAAGCGACCAGCGGACTTTGGCCTCGCCGACGAGTTGTTCACGATAGCCAGGTGGCCACGGCTCGGAGAGCAGTTGATCATGAGGATCTTCCCAGGCTCGACCGGCTTGTCGGAACTCGCTGGCGACCTCAATCCACGGTGAGAATCTCGATGCCAGAGACTTGCCCGTGCTTCCTGATACGAGGGCATCCCAGGCTGCTGTCAGGCTGGCTGTTTCTCGTTTGCGGAAGGTCTCCTTTTGATTCGATTGCCGCGATGAAATCCAGGCAGTCCACACACTGTTTAGCTTTGACCAACACCTTTGTGAAGTGCTGCATAGCCAACTCCACACGACCGCAACAACGCTGAGCATTTGTTCAAAAACAAGTGAGGCAACCTTCCCCAGCAGAGGTCCGGATGCAAGCATTCCTGAATAGATATAATCACGAAACCTGATGGGTTTGGCGTCACGGTACTGCTTCTGTGCTTTTTGCCATGCGGTCGCGATCGGTCGCAGAAACGGTTTTTCGGAGGCGTCGTGATTGGCTTCAGGAAACTGTTTCAACAGTTGTGTATATCGTTCGCGAGCTTCCTGGCCGAGCAGTTCCGCTTCCGCATGTCGCAGGTATTCTCGAATCGCTTCCGCAAACTCCTGAGCGTGCTGATGACGTTGCTCCGGTTCGACATGCATCGCCTTTTCGACAACATGACACAGTTCCAGCGGAATCGATTCTCGCGACGCGATCTGTTGTGGTGGCACGAAATCGCAGGTCAAAACCCGCAGGTTAACGTCCGTCCTCTTTTCGCCGGAATACGGTGGCTGGCCAGTCAGCAGTTCATAGAGCACCGCTCCCAGCAGGAAGACGTCGGTCGCCGGTGACAGCAAACGAGTATTCAACGTCGCCATTTCCGGAGCCATATATTCTCGTGTGCCAACGACACCTTTCGTATTCGAAGCATGCGGCGCAGAAAGGTCCGGATTGGCTTTCTGACCGACCTGCACGGCAAGTTCCCAGTCCACCAGATAGACTTCATCGAATTTCCCCAACATGACGTTTCTGGGTTTGATATCCCGATGAATCACATTGAGTTCCAGATGCGTGTAGGCCAGAGCCTTGCAGATCTGCAACAGGATCTCCAGATGTTCGTGAAGGAAGCGACGAAACAACCGAGGGCGATCATCAATGTTTTCAGAATCCAGTTGCCATCGGTCTCGCGTGATGCGATCGGACCACGATTCCCCCTGAATCAGCTTCTCCGCAAAGACCGGAAGTCCTTCCCGAGTATTGACTGTGAAAACAGGTGGAATATTCTGGTGCTGTAACTGCGCGCTCATTCGCGCCTCGACGACAATCTTGTCCACGCCGTCGATGACAACATGAAAAATGGGCAGCTTCATTGCGACTGTTCGACCAGTGCTGGTTTGCAAGGCCGCATAAACGACTTTGTTGCCTCCAGAACCGATTTTCTTCTGGATCTGATACGTATCATCGATCGCAACAATCTCACCAGTCAGATTCTTCGTGACAGCTTCGACGATCAGCGATCCGGTCAATCCGACTCCGTCTTTGGATGGATACGAAAGGCTATCGCCCCATCGATCCAGTGCAGCAAATAAACGCCCCAGCACATCGACAGGAATTCGGGGAAACCGCTCCGCATATTCGTCGAGTCGCGGTTTCGCTTTTGAATTCTGCAGCTCGGTTTCAACAAGCTCAAGTTGCAGGTCGAAATCGTCACGCAGGCTGAGTTCCTGCAGGAGGCCTGACCGGAGTACGAAATACTGTTCCACAGGCATCGAGTGCCCGTGAATCCAATAATGTTCGTAGTCAGCCTGTAGCAATGGACGCCAGAATCGAAGTTCTCTGTTCGACAGGAGTGTCTTCAGGTCCCGGTCGGGGCTCCAATCACGTTCAAGTTGTGACAACAACTCACCCAAGCGAGCGCTGAAAGGCAATTCATTGTCTGGATCATTGGATTTGTTTTGTTCGGTCATGTGAGTTCCATTTGAAGCAGGGTTTCATGTTGTTGACGAATTCTTAAAGAATCCTGGCTGCTTCACTTCCAAATCGTTCTCGCAGACGTTCGATCATTCTGTTGAAGTGTTTTCGCAGAGCATCCGGTGACCGAGATCCCTCGGAATTGAGGCAGGGATCTTCAGCCAGTTCGGTAAATGACAACCCGTCCATTGTTTTCTTGCGGAGCAGGTACGCATCCATCGGGTTCAGGACAGCACACATTTTGTCAATCCAGTTGGTGAGTTCCTTGACGCTCATGTATTGA
Organism: Candidatus Kuenenia sp.; assembly: GCA_043737515.1. Lineage (GTDB taxonomy): Bacteria > Planctomycetota > Planctomycetia > Planctomycetales > Planctomycetaceae > SXXK01. Next base: position 12,721 of record JAYTAK010000289.1, read on the forward strand.
CTGGGAGTCTTTCCAGACGCTGGCAGTGGAAGTTCAACGCCTTCTTCTTGTGTTATTGAACTGGCTCGATCAGGTTGTGGTAGCCCCGGTCGTTTGTCGCATTCCTCAGATTGATTCCCTTCCTCCTGATTCAGGCGGATTTCGAACCGGTCATCTTGTGCGTGCTGCACTCCCCGAGAGTGCTTGCGAATGACATCCTTTGCACAGTTTCTGCAGTACGAACGAAACTCAGGATGAGTCTGGAGTTCGAAGCGACCATCGAGAAGTCGTTGTTGAATACGAAGCAGCGTAATTGATGTGACATCATTTGCCGTAGCTCCGCCTTTCAATGACGCTTTCACTTCTCGTTCCAGCATTTTGTTAATCGCAGGCAAGTGTTGTTCCAGCAGACCCGAAAGTGAATGCAATGCGGCAGTGCGACAAGCCACAAGCTGTTCGCATATCGCCTCCGGATCACCCCATTGGCTCGATTTTTTTTGACTATCTTTTTGCCAATCGGCCATGCAGGGATAGTCAGCGAATCGAACCTTCTTGCCTCGAGATCGGTGAGATATTGCAAGTAACTGGTCAACAGTACGTTCCGTCAACTGCCCAACCATCAATCCATATGACAATTGCTGCCCGACTGATCGACAGTCCTCTGCCGACCAGTCGTGATGCTTTGCAATGAGACGTCCTTCGAGCTGTACCGCGAGTTCCGCGCCAAGCTGCCACAGCAATCCGCGACAGGAAAGAAAAGCATCTTTGCATTCGATCGGTGCAGGTTCATTCATGGCATTTTCTTTTGAAAGGAGTCTTGACATCGAGGTTTCTCTCATTCTAAGAGTTGCGTATTAATTGACCAGCACGTGCTGGTGCGGGTTTTGGTCGTTGATTTGGATAGTCACTCCTTCTGAAGCCAGCATGGGCAGTCCAACCGGACAAACATTCTTTCGGTTTCCGATTATTTCCTCGAAATACCGCTGCGTCTCTGAAACTGCAGTTCCTTCATGGTTCGCCTTTTGACAAATCCTTGAGCAGCGATTGACGACGCAAACGACAACCGCCAGCGTGCCTCCAGCTGCGGCGAGCGAGAGGACAAACGCATTCTCGATGCTCATTGAGCCCACACTGATTCGCAGCGTGGACCAGAATGCCAGCGTGCTTAAATTTGTGAACGGCAAACGCCGCACAAGCAGCAATGGACCGTTTGTACCTTCAGCGGCTCGACTGAATGCGAGCTGCGAGCAGGTCATCGTGGGAAATGTCGCGATCAATGCCAGCAACAAAGGCCAACCGACGAGTCGCACGCACTCTCCAGCAACGACCAATCCACCTGGTAACACGAAAGTCCAGTAGCTGGCGGAACTGCGGCTCTGATGCGTCAATTCTGATTCGGCGACCGGATGGCGACAAAGCACAATTCCACAGATCGCCAGCAACACCGCAGCCACGACAGCCTGCAGCGAGAACGGCAGCAGGCCGGTCCAATGAGCAGACGCAACTACGACGGAATAAGCCATCAAACTGATGCCCCAAGTAACCAGTACATTCCGTGACCGGAGAGCCACCAGCGCCAGAGTTGTCGCAAGGACGGTTGCAGCCATGAGTCCCGCAAGTCCAGCCTCAGCTAGATTCTGAACCTCAGCCGATCGCAGACCATCCAGATTGACTGCCGTCAGCAGCGATGTCATGGTAGGAAAACCCAGCAGGCAAACGGCCACCCGATTCCCAAACCGAGCCGCCGACATTCGCACGACCCCACACACAATCAGTGCGCAAAACAGCTTTAGAAAAATCGACATGGCTCTGCTCCTCCGAAATTCATCGCCGCAAAACGTGACGTTTCTATGGAAAGCAAGCTGAAGGCACCGGACCGGACAGCAAAGGCAGAGATTTTCGATGAATAACCGAAAATTATTCAGATCGTTTCGGTGTGCTCCTCGGGCAGTCGGCAGCCTTGTGTTTTAGAAGTCTCGCACGAATTTCTTTTGCTTCAGGTACACGATGTTCAAGACGAAGTTGTGCCCTTGCAACGTATGAATGAGAATCGCTGGGAGGTAGCTCAGACGCCTTTTCGCAGACTTGAAAGGCGGAAGGCTTGATCTCCTGAGCAACCAGCAGGGATGGCAAGAATGCTGAGATCATCGCAAGTCTGAGCAGGCACTTTTTGCTTGGGATATTCATTGGATTGAATCCTTTTTTCGCTTGAGACTTTTTGCCCTTGGTCACGTTGTTGATATGCTTTTTGTTTAGGCGCAATTTATTCGCACAGGGTCATCCATTGGCGTCAGCCAGAAACGCATTTGACAAAGCGGTCCGGACTCGAGGAATTGAACTGACGACTACCGCAACCAAAAGAATCGGGGAGATAAGTATTGCGAAACAGGGAGCCAAATAGATTGGGGAGCCGTCGAGAATGCACGCCGGAATGCCCAATAGTGTTCCAAGTACGATTCCACCAAAGATCGCCATGAGAATCGAAAGACTGAGCGGAAGGCGATATCGGAAGGTGATGGCTGTAGTGACACCGACACTCACGCCAATCGTCGCTCCCGCGACGAGCAAGGCCAAGGTTTTATTGTCAAGTTCGATTTGGCCTCCACTGTTCAACACTGCAAGACACATGTAAGCAAAGGCTCCGCCAAAGGTCGCATAAAGCAGATATTGAATCAGACGAGCCGTAGTGAATTCTCTTGGGACCTGAATCAGAGCAGACCTGATGGCGTCGAAAGGAACAGAAGTCTCCCCTGCCGGAAATGCATCGCGAACGGTGAGACGAAGTACACTCCAGTCACGGATGCCAAAGTCCGGCCTGACGAAATCCCGCAGTTTGTGACTCAATGAGTCACCCAAAAATATTTCGATGGATTTGACGCGTCGATTTGAACTTGTGATCAAGTAATATACTGTGATCGTAACGACGCCCACGAAGCCGCCTCGGAGAAAATCGTGCGATATTCCTCCCGAAGTCAGGCAAGAAGCAACGTAACACAGGCCCGCTGCAGCCACAGCCGTTGCCAATAAGCCTGGGTCAATCTGCGATTTGTTCAGGCGCAGCCCATCGTGATGACACGCGGTGCAGCAGGGAATAGCCGTGTGGATGGATTGCTTGCCGGACTGAACCGAAAAACAGCGCAGTGCGACTGAATAGGTTATTCCGCAGACAGCACAGTTTGCGTCCGGGGTACTGTTGAGGTCTGCATTGCTTAACGTGGCTCGGGAATCCAGCAAATCCTGGACATCATCAACTGCGGGCATGAAAGGCACCTTCACAAAAGAGAAATTCAAGAGCCGCAACTGCGGCATACATGCTTAAAAGCGTGCGATCCTGTTGTCCCGGACACAACAAATTGGAATTCCTGCAGTTTTTTCAAGGTAGCCAGTTCTGGATCGCTCCACTGGCTGCCTTTTCCAGCCAATCAAATGACACCGGACGCAGTTTTCGTCAAACCGCCGATGCGTCGCCGGACCGGCCGAGGCGCTCCATAGTCCGAGTTGCTTTCCCCATTGCTGCTGATTGCAAAGTCAGGATTTCACCGTCAGCGACTCGATTTCCGGCGAGCGGAGAGGCGTCAGCCCTCCGGTACAACTGTGATTGCTGTCACGATCACCAAACACGAATCTCGTCGTACCGGCAAGCTGACAGGATCGATAGCCCCCAATGGAAGTTCTCTGATTTCGGCACTAGACTAGAAGACAGGACAATGGGCTGGTGGGCACATCACTGTGGTAAGTGGCGGAGATTTTCGGATGAAGAATGAGTCGATCGTACAGGCACTTTCAGAACTCAGAGCCAAAAACCTGTCGGATGAAGAGTACATTGAGGAGCTTGTTGAGCTGTGGGAGGATGCTCAAACAAGCAATCGTGACCTGTCGACTGACGAACTCACCCGAGACCGCCCGCACCTTGCGACGCCGTTAACTCGCAAGATCGCCCTGCTTCAGCGTTTTTCCAAACGGGTACAGGCTACCGTTCCAGGCCTGCCACCCGCCGCTCTTGCAGGTTCGCGATACCAGACCTGTGAGGACGGGTATGTTGCCAGCGGCGGCCTTGGAGATATTTTTCGAGTCCATGATTCCACCCTTGATCGGGACGTCGCTCTAAAACGACCACAGGATCGCTGGCAGTCGCAGCGTGAAGTTTTGCAGCGTCTCGAACGTGAGGCTCGATTGACGGCAAAGCTGGAACATCCCGGAATTGTTCCAACCTATGAATACGGAACCGATGCGACGGGGCGACCATATTACGTCATGCGTCTCATTCAGGGGACGTCGCTGCGAGACGCCATCGCAGCACTGCATCACGAAACAGCTCATCAGGCACCGGGAGATCTGGGTTCCCGGCTTCGAGGCCTGGTGCAAAAAATTGTTTCTGTCTGCAATGCACTCGCATACGCTCATAGCCGAGGAGTAATTCACCGGGACGTGAAACCAGACAACGTCATGCTGGGAGAATTTGGCGAGACGTTCCTCGTCGATTGGGGCCTTGCAGCAGAGCTGGATGCTGCCAAAACTCCTACGCACGAAACAAACTCCGACGTGACGACCGAGCATTCCGGGACAGAGACGCGGCCAGGTCGGGAAATGGGAACTTATGGGTTCATGAGTCCTGAGCAGGCGAACGGCCTCTGGAATGAAGTCGGACCGGCAAGTGACATATTCAGCCTTGGAGCGACCCTGTATTCATTGCTCACCAATCAGCCGCCGTATAGTGGTGCGAACAAGGCAGAGCAGGCACGGAGCGGGAAGTATGAGCCACCGCAAAAAAAAGTTCCTTCAGTATCCCCTGTTCTTGCTGCCATCTGCTGCAAGGCAATGTCGTTGCGGCCCGTTGACAGATATCAAACTCCATTAGAGATGGCCGCAGATCTGGAACGCTGGCTCGCCGACGAGCCAATTTCCTGCTTCCGTGACAGCCGCATCACGACTCTGTTTCGCTGGATTCGCCGTCATCGTGTTTCAACTGCGGCCGCAATCGCGACCGTCCTTGTGACATTAATCGCCTTTGGTGTCGGCACGGCGGTGCTCAGCATCAAGAACGAAGCTCTGACCGCAGCAAACAGCCGAGAGCGTGAGGCAAGAACTCAGTCAGAAACCAACGAAAAAGCAGCGAAGCAACAAAGCCAGTTAGCCCTTTCGACTCTGACGTCCGTCATTCAGGAAATTCAGGGCGGATTAAAAAATGTGCCTGGCGGTAGCGAAGTCCGGCGGCGATTGTTGGCGAAATCGCTGGAGAAGTTGAAGTCCGTTTCGACGCAGTTTCTCGCCCAGTCCTCGGTTGATCGCAGTACGATACTGGCGTTGCACGAAATGGGGGAAGTGATCATGACTTTCGGCACCGGTGATGTTTCACCCGCAGCCACTATTCAAGATCTATCGCAGTTAACCAGTGACTCTACATCCGCCGTGCAACTGGCGGCAATCTACTATCAACGTGCGTTTGCAATCGCAAATACACTAGCTGAGGACGATCCCGGTAATTCAGAAAAGCAGCGAGACTTGTCAAGTTCTTTCGAACGGTTGGGCGAAGTGTTCCTTTGGCTCGGTCGGACGAGCGACACGCTGAAACAATTCAATGAAGCATTAAACATTAGTCGTAAGTTGGCTAACGCCCATCCTGGCAATGCAGCAGTTCGACGCGACCTCTCGCATTCCTGTAGACGACTTGGAGACGTTTTACTGAGGCTTGGTCAGACGAAAGATGCACTCACACACTATAGAGAGGCATTGACGATCAGCCGTGAATTATCGAACGCTGACAGCAGAAACGATACGCAGCAACGTGAGTTGGCAATCTCTTGCAGCTTGCTCGGCGATTCTTTATTGATGGTTGGACAAACGGAAGACGCTCTGTCTCGACTTCAAGAGAGCGCTGAAATCTTTAGAGCCTTGGTCGAGCGGGACCCCAGTGACGCTGGGAAGCAACAGGAATTGTCTATTGCGTATGACAAACTCGGTACAGTATTCCTCAAACTTGGTCAGAATGAAGCGGCGCTCGCACAGTTTGAGGAAGGCACTAAAATCGTTCGCACGCTAGTAGAAGCAGATCCAACTGCTCTAAAACTGCAACGAGATCTTTCTGCATCCTACCAGAATTTAGGCGATGCTCTATATAGGCTCGGTAGGACTGAAAGCTCGCTCGCTCACTACGAGAAGAGTTTGGAAATTCACCAACGGCTGGCTTTGGCGGATTCCGATAACGCCCAGCTCCAACTTGATATGGCTATGCTTAACACAAAAGCTGGAGACGCACTGTGGATGCTCACGCGAACGGAGGATGCGCTCCAGCGGTTCCGTGATGCCTTGAGAATCAGTCGCAATGTGGCAGAGTTCGACAAGAACAATTCACAAAAACAGAGATTTCTATCAGTTGCATTGCAACACATGGGCGATATCCTCAGGTCGCTTGGGCGCAACGACGATGCGCGTCTGCAGTTCGAGGAATCTCTTGCAATTCAACTGGCTCTGGCAGAGTCCGACCAGAGCAACTTTGAACGACAGAATGATCTTTCGAATGGCTATGAGCGTCTTGGTGATGTATCGCTTTCACAGGGGCAGCCTGACGATGCTCTGAGGTTCTTCAATCTGTGCTATGAGATCGCTAAACACCAGGTTGAGATTGATCCAACCGATGCCCTGAGTCATCGCAATTTGTCGATTTCGCACAGCAAACTTGGAGACTTGTTTCTGCAAATTCGTCGGACGGATGACGCACTAACTCAATTCCAAGCCAGTGCGGCAATTCTGCAATCACTAGCATCAGCAGAGCCCAATGACGCTCAGAGGCAACGAGATTTGTGGGCAAGCCACTACAAACTAGCCCAAGTGCGAATGTCACGCGATGAGTTTTCGCTGGCGGCTGAAGAGTATGAAACCGCCATAGTCATCCTGAAAAAAATGATCGAACGGCAGATGAATCCACAACTCGCAACTGCAGAATTGTCCATGGTGGAGATGGAAAGCCGATCGGTACCTCTTGCAAAGGTGGCGTTAGGTGAATGGGATGCCCTGCTGCGGCAAGCATCGGCTGATGAACTACCGCTTTATCTTGAGATTCGCGGCATCCGGTGGTGCAAGAGTGGGCGGTTTTCCGATGCGGAGCAGGCGGCAGGAAAGCTCGCCGAGTTGCCACAGGCCACATACGGGCAACTCTACAACGCCGCCTGCGTCCTCAGTCTCTGTGCTGCGTCGATTCAGGTGGAAGACGGAAAGGAGCTGACTCCAGAAGCATCTGCAAAACGAATGCGGCTACTGGCCGACGCCATGGCGACACTAGAAAAATCCGTTGAAAAAGGGTGGCCCGATTTCGCTCACATGCAGCAGGACTCCGATCTTGCGCTGCTTCGAGAGTTGCCTGAATTCAAGGCTCTGATTCCTGCTTCGGACGCCAAGTCGATACCAGATGCTGCAGAGTAAGGATCGGCGCAATAATAACTGTCGGATTTAAGCAATGGTGTAAACGTTATTTGACATAACTCGTTTAACGACGAGCCGCAGGCGACCGCGTGCCCCATCGCCATCGACGCCTCCGGCTTGTCGTTAAACAAAAATCTTCTGACTCCCTGCTTAACAAGGAGGCATCAGTTGATGCAATCAATCACGGAACATTTTCCCTGTGCCTCGGACGCGAGAGATTGAACAAGCGGAAGCGCAGTTTATGGCAAGAAGATTACGGGGTAGGAAAATTAAACAACTCCAATGCGACTCATCTTCTTACCTCGTAGTTTTCTTGCCTAAACAACACCAGACTGTTATTTTTATCCCAGCCCTAAGCCGAATGGCCTACAAACACGTTGCCGGTGGAGGAAAGCGACTCGGTTCTTCAGCGAAGCTTTCAGGTACTCAAAACCTGCCCGAAAATTCCGCCGTTTGCACTAGCCAGCATCGATCACTTGTTTGCCTTGGCAAAGGCGAAAAACGACAATGCCGACCTGCAGTCATTACCGTTTGCGAAAGAAGCCTCGCTACAAAGGCATAAGCCACAAATGGTTCAGACTGCGATGTAGTCCTTTCGAATTGTTTTATAAACACTCGAGTGAATGAAAACTGCCAATGCGAGAATCCACAACTATTCTGGTCGAACGATGTCTTGCTGACCTGCGAGCGGGAAAGATCGATGCTGTTGAGCGACTTTTCGAAGGATCAATGAGACGGCTGACCGTGCTGTCGCGGCAAATGTTCAATGGATTTCCGTCCCTCCAACAGAAAGTTGAAGCAGACGATATTCTCCAGGACTCCATCCCCAGACTACTGCGTGCCATCAATGATGAAAAGGTTGCTGAACGAGCGACAACCGCGAAAGAGTTTCTGGGATTGGCAGCATGCCAAATGCGACGAGTGCTCCTGGACCTATGTAGAAAGTACGCCGACAAACCGGCCGCTGTCGGATATGCTGGTGACGGGAGCACTGCGAATGTCGGAAATCCAGATCCGCAAGACCCGTGGAATTCAACCGTTTCGAATATGGAAATCTGGTCACGTTTTCACGAAGCTGTTGAACAGTTGCCGGACCAGCAGAAGTCCGCCTTTGAGTTCATCTACTATCATGAATTGAGCTATGCCGAAGCGGCGCAACTGTTCCCGGAAGCCCCGTCTGAAAAGACCGTCCGACGTTGGTTCCGAGCCGCGATCGAGCGAATTGAAGAACTGGTTGGCGAAGAGTTACCGCTGCAATAGGGCTCCGAGCCAATTCCCCGGACTGATTCAGCCGTTCACGATATGAACGGCTCGATATCAGTTTTCTGCAGGCAACCAACGGCGTCACAGGCAACCAACGAGGTCAGGAACCGAAAACTCTTGGTTCCACCAACAATTCCCCCTCGACTGCTTCGCGATCGATGACATCGGTAAACGGTCGCTCGGCTTCGCCCGACCATGACCGCCGGTCAGTCCACCCAGCCGAGAGCGGCCTCGTATGACAATCAGGCTCAGAAGCTCCCTCTCTTCCCGCGCGAGACACGCGCGTTGGTCGTCGGTCTGGTGACGGCAAAAGGCGGTGTTTGGCGGCGGTGACACAGCGGGACTCGCTGGTGGCCTCGTTCCGTTCCGTCCGGCAATTTCGCGGAATTCTGGACGGAACGTGTAACACGCCGAGCTGTCAGTTGTGTATCTATACTGGATAGACCATGACGCCAACACCCACCACCCACCACCCGAGCCAGCTTGTTGTTTCGGCTGCGTGATTCGCAAGATCACGAGGCGTGGGTGGAGTCCGTCGAGATTTATGAGCCGGCGGTCTATCGGCAGTTGCGGAAGTGCGGTTTGCAGGACGCGGACGCTCGCGAGCTGATCCAGGAGTTGTTGGTCGTCGGTCAGGTGGCGGCGTTTCGTGGCTGCACGCAGCATGTAGATAATGGGATCGTCGCCATTCAGCGGCGCACGGATCACGGGGACTCGTTTGATACCCAGTCGTCTGGCAGCCAGATAACGGCTCCTGCCATCAACGATGACACGCCCGGCCATGATTTCGATGGGAACCCGAACACCTCGCTCAGCGATGTCCGCTCGAAACTCCGCATTCTGTGCTGGCGGCATGCGGGGAACCCGGTTCGCTTCGGGATGAAGTCGCAGTGATTTCAGTGACGACGGATTCGTGTGCCGTTCCGACGACACGATAATATTTTAGCGCAAGCGGGCTTGCCTTCACGCGGTGGTGCGTTATATTCTTAGCGCAACCGGACGCCACTCAGGCCGAGTGCCGAACGAGAACACTTTCGCGGGAGGATTGGCTAATGCCGGAATCGTCTGATCTGAGTCGCCGCGAGCGACAGATCATGGATGCCGTTTTTGCGCTTGGCGAAGCGACTGTGAACCAAGTCGTCGAAACTATTCCTTCTCCGCCGACGCCGATGGCGGTGCGCAGGATGATGCACATTCTGGAAGAGAAGGGACATCTCCGACGGCGCGAGAGCGGTCGCGAGGTGATCTATCTGCCTCGCCAGACCAAGGGCAAAGCGGGACGGCTGGCCTTCGAGCAAGTGCTGGAGACGTTCTTTGGCGGGTCGCTCGAAGAGGCGCTCGCCGCGCATTTGCATTCGCGAAAGGACCAAGTGTCGGCCGACGAGCGTCAGCGGCTGATTGCTTTGATCGAACAAGCTCAGCAGGAGGGCCGGTGAGATGAATCGCACGATATTGACTGTGACCGGAGTACTGAGCGCGTCGAGCCTGCTGTTGGTGGATTCCGCCGTGAAAGGCACAGCGCTGCTGATGTTGGCGGCGGTCGCGGCGTTGATGCTGAGGCGTGATTCGGCGGCGACTCGGCATCTGGTGTGGCTGCTGGCGATGGTCGCGATCCTGGTGGTGCCCGTGTTGTCGGTGATGTTGCCGCAATGGCGCGTGCTGCCGGCTTGGGCGAGTTCACCGA
>JAYTAK010000290.1:0-1902 GCA_043737515.1 Candidatus Kuenenia sp.
GCTGCAACAACGCTCGAACCCATGCCGCATCCGGATCGTCGCTGGAGAAAGGCGGGCGAGGATCTTTGCGGTAGTCAATGTCGTCGTACGCTCCATTGACGTAGCTGCGATCGATGAGTTTCTGCAGATCCAATCGTACATCTGCCTCCGTTGGGCGAAGTGGAATCCGAATCGAAGGTAATCGTTCTCGCAACGACGTCTTATAGAATTCGCACTCGCCCTGATGAGTGCTGCGCCAGACGCAGATACGGTATGGCTTGCGATAGTACGGCGGAACGGATTCCTCCGGAGCAACCAGAATCCACGGACCCTGGCGAAGCAGATCGATCTCCACAATGTTGACGCCCGCCTCTTTCATCTCGCGCTGCTTCTGTTGATACTTTCGCTGACCATCGCCTGCAAACTTGTTGGCCAGACTCACAACCTCGATAGTTGTCACTACTCTCCCGCCGCCAGCTTCCTGAATTTCAATGAAACTCTCCGTCACTGGCTCAGAATCGATGTGAACGATGATCGGTTCCGATAACGGTTCAACTTCGATCGCTGTCGCGCCTGGATTCGACGGTCGAGCAGCGGACCTGGGACGCTCGATGATTCTTACATCGGGCACAACAACTCGACGCATCTCTGCTTCATAATGCACAAACACTCGCTCCTCGACGCGCGCTCGCAAGTCACGAGGCAACGATTCCTGCAGATCATCCGCAGCATAAATCACAAGCCGTTGATGAACGTCGCCCCAGTGAGCTTCAAGGTACGGGTCCATACCTGGAAATGGGCTCGGCATTGATTACAGTCTCCCGCCAATAAACAGCATTTGCAAAGTGACGCCGCAGGATGTGATTTTAACTGACGGATAGACACGTGGCTATCCCAGCGACGTCTTGCGGATACCGTCATCCTTCATATCGCTTAATGCCCCCGGATAGAACGCGACCCGCAGTGAATTCACCACCGCCAGAATGTCAATCAGCTCCTGACAGATCGCACCGGCGACGGGCGGCAGATATCCGAGCGATGCCGCCAGCATCCCGATCAGACTCAACACCATCCCGCCCACCGCACTTTGCAGGGCGATCGTGCGCATCCGGTGGCCGATGTGAAAGAACTCATCCACCTTCTGCAGCGAACTTTCCAGAATCACGGCGCTGGCCGCTTCGGCGGTCACATCGCTGGACTGACCAAAGGCTACGCCGACCGTCGCTGCCGTGAGCGCCGGTGCGTCATTGATGCCGTCGCCCATGTACATCGTCTTTGCTTTCAGCGTCTGTTCCCGCACAAGTTCCAGTTTCTGCTCGGGTGACTGACTGAAATAGACTTCCTGAATTCCCACGGCGTCCGCAAGATAACGAACTTCGGATTCGCGATCTCCCGAGACGATCATCACTCGCGAAAAATGATGTTGCGGCAGATGGCCGACAAACGACTTCCCATCTTTTCGCGGTTCATCGCGAAACCGCAGTACCGCAGCAAACTGCCGGTCCATCACAACGACACATTCCAGGCCTGCGGACTGTGGCGGCAGATCTTCTGGCTTTACGATTCCGGACGTCGTCGCTTTCCTGCGGCTCGTGACTTCCAACTGGTGCCCGTCCACCAATCCCGTGAGCCCCTGACCTGGAGGCTCGTGGACCTGCGTTGCCTCCGGGATCACGAGGCCTCGCTTCTGAGCGCCTTTCACGATGGATTCAGCCAGCGGGTGGCGGGAGTAACGTTCTAATGCGGCGGTCAATCGCAGGACTTCGTGTTCAGTTACGCCAGGCCGAGTCACACACTCCGTCATTGCCGGACGGCCGTAGGTCAGCGTGCCGGTCTTGTCAAAGATGGCAACTCGGCACTGATCGATTCGTTCCAGCACGCCGGGGTCACGAATAATAATCCCGCGCCGTGCGCTGAGCGAAA
>JAYTAK010000291.1:0-1901 GCA_043737515.1 Candidatus Kuenenia sp.
AACGAAACCATCTTCTCGAGCCATCGACGGCGGCAGAACTTTGACCGCCGCCGTTTTTCCCGTGACTTTGTGAACTCCCAGATAGACATTACCCATGCCGCCCGCGCCGATCCTGCGTTCGATGCGATAGGGGCCAACCTGATCCGGATGCATTTGCGTGGGTCCTGTTCAGCCAACGTTGAAAATCTGGTTTTCGCGAGAAGATTCCTGCCCATTAGCCGTCGAGCGCTAGCGGTCTGTTGATTTAGTAATTCTTGTAGGGTGTGTGCAGCGCTAGCGCAACACACCAGTTTCTCTATCCATCAACAACCAGAAACCTTGGGTCCGTCTTTCGAATGATCTCATTGATTCCCGTCTGATTGAAACCGCGATAGCCGTCATTCCGTTCCAAAATCTCCAGATGGGACCCAACGGCACCTTCGGCAGCGAACCGAGCTGCCTGCTCTCGTGTGATCCAGCCTTCGCGCTCGGCTCCAGCGATGCGATCCGGACGCACCTTCCAGCTTTCGCCTTCCGTAAAGCACTGACGCAGGAACGGAAAATCCGTAAACGGCTTCATGCTTTTCACACCGAACTCTTCCAATTGTCTTCGAGCCCCATCGAAATCAAACTGACATTCCAGATGATGCATTCCCGCTTCGAACATAGCTTCTCCATGCAGTGCGCACCAGAGTCCGATAGTGCCCAGGCGGGGACTGCGTTCCAGGGGGTGGTGCGAAAAGTCGTTCGCGATTTCATCCGGACTGAGATCCACGTCAGCGAAGATCACGACGCCACAGGTCGGGTGTTCAATCACTTGAGCCCCCCAGCCAGCTTCAAGGCCGGCATAGAATCGTTCGCGACATATGAATCCCAGCATCTCCAGCAGCGTGATGAGTCGTGAGAAGCAGACTCGACTGCTGCGGTAGGTATGGTGATCGTGATTTCCCCAGCCAACGCCGATCGACGACTGTCGCATAAACTGAACCTGACCGGCACGATTGCGCCCCTGCCAATGCGCACGCTCAGCTTCGAAGAACAGATGACACGCGACGTCGCGACCAACAGTTTCGATCGCCTGCCCGACAACCTGTTGCACCGAATCATACGCTGCCATTACGTTATCGAAATCTCGCTGCCGATGCCGGAGCAACTCACGGATGGCCTGCGATTCGATTTTTTGACGATCGGTTAATGGCTGAACATCCGTGCGAATACTGCAGCCATTCCGCTCGATCATGCCGAATTCCACCGGCGAATTGGCGTGGTACAGGATGGCTTCACGCCGCAGGTCGAATGGTGTGCCTGTGACATTGATCGAAAAGCGATGACAATTCGCTACGTAGAAATCGCTCACGGAATCAACACGCAGCATCATCCGTTCGCGAGATCTCTGTCTAACCACGGGAAGCAGTGCACCGGGATGTTCGTACCAGCCGTCGCCCGCTTTCACAAATCCAGCGGCTTCAATGCCATCAACAGACGCCAGATGCAGATGATCGATCCAGTCACTGATGCGTGTGCCGGTTCGTTCACGCAGCAACCCATCAAAGGGCATCACGTCCGAATGCAGGCTGCGAAATCGGTCCAGTTGCTTCGCAATCCATGCTGCACCGGCGGGCTGCGGTTCCCACTTACTGCCTGAAGAGTTTGTCATAGCGGATTCCTGATCGCCGTGTTTCACTGAGTCAAGTACTTTCCGATCCGCGCGAACGCACGGATTGCAACGCCCTTGCCTGAGACTGTTCTGTTGTACGACGGAATCATGTCATTACGAGCGGGATTTGAACATCCGGACCCCAAAAATTGCCGAAGGCGCTTGTGCTTTGTTAAATCTTAATCTTCGGGTGGCCGGGGTTGGAGGGCGATAGCCCGAAACCTCGGGGCTTCCTTCGCTCCGCTCAGTCCAGCCCCGGCCACCC
>JAYTAK010000292.1:0-10265 GCA_043737515.1 Candidatus Kuenenia sp.
GGTTGCAACGGAACGGCGATTTCCCGCGTAAAATCTTCCGGCGTGTAGTCCGTGATGCCTTGTGAGAAGCCAAGAATCTTCGACTTGGCATGCTTGCGAAAACCATTCAGATGCGAGCCATCCACATATCGAAGACAGCCGTTTTCTGCATCGACAGGATCCATCGCCAGCCAGATTGTGACGACATTCGACGGCGCGAGGCAGAAGTAATAATTGTCCTGATGCGGCGGCGTCACATGATTCGTGCCCGGCGGCTTGTTAAACCATTCCGGCTGATCAACCGTCACAGATTCGCCGACAAGTGCCTGCGCCAGCGCCGTCCATTTCGGGTGTCGCGCGTAGTCAAGAAAGTACGGATCGCAGCCCATCCGCTGCAATTGCTTGAGCGTCTCCGGTCGAGCCCGGTCCTGATAGAAAGCATCGGCATCCGGCAGTTTCGGCACCACATCCCGGATGTACCGGTCAAGGTTCTCACGCAGTTCTGCAAACTCTTCGTTGCCCAGCAATTGCCGGACGATCACGAAGCCGTGCTCATCATAGAATTGTTTCTCTGGCTCATATGGCATGAAGTGAGTCCTTGAATGATGGAAATGAAGAGACTGTAACAAAAGTAGACATCACTCTCTGAGTGATGAAGCCGGGCCAGAAAACGCGAGCGTTTTCTGGTTGCGTCACTCAGAGAGTGACGTCTACTTTGACTCTTGTTGCACGTTTCAATGAATTGCTACGACAATCTGCCCGACGCTTCAATTGGCCAGACATCCACCACGCAACCGTTTTCATGGACGACCATTTCACGGTAGAGATTGCATGTGGTACACGCATGGCTGGGGATCAGGTGCAGAACCTGGCCGATGGACCAGTCCGGCGCGTGGCGGACGACGGTGTGCTCCTCAGACAGGAAGAACGGGACTTCGACATCGGGAAAATCGCGAATCCCCGGAACGCCAAACTCGCCGCCAGCTCCCTTCACACCCAGATCCAGCACGGCCCTCCCAGAGGCTGGTCGGCTGATGACACTGACCAGCACGGACAACGCAATCTCGAACTCGTGTACCAGCCGATAATACTGACGGTCCATCGTCGCATACGTCCCGGCCTGGATCTCATCGACGCCAGTCATGACACCCGTGCTGTCGTAAGTCGCGCTGGAACAACCGCTGACACAATCGACCGCGACTCCCGCAGCTTCAATCATGTGCCGCGTCTCAATCGCCAGTTGCATCGCGGCGCGAGCACGTTCGGTCCTTTCCTCGCGATCCAGGACGTTGACGAGGTGCCCTTCGAACGCCTGCAGACCTGCGAAACGGACTCCCGGTAACTCGGCGATACGCTTTACCAGTTCCAACGCGGGCTTGCCTGGTGCCACACCACATCGCCCCATACCAATATCAACTTCGACCAACAAGTGGATCACAGCGCCAGCGGCGGTGGCGGCTTTCGAGATCGCGTTCGCCTGTTGCACGTGATCCACTGCGACGCCGATTCTCGCCCTGGTTCCGAGCCGCGCCAGCCGTGCCATCTTAGGCTCGCCCACAAGTTGATTCGCAATCAGAATATCCTTGACGCCGTGATCGACGAGCACTTCCGCTTCGCCCAGTTTTGCACACGTCATCCCAATGGCACCAGCCGCGAGCTGCCTCTTCGCCAGCGTGACGCACTTGTGGTTCTTGAAGTGTGGCCGCAGCTTCGCAGGGCGATCCTGAAAGAACGCCGCCATCCGCGCCAGATTGCGATCGCTGGCAGCGCGGTCCAGTAACAGCGTTGGGGTGTCGAGTTCCGTGAGTGATCGCCCGATTCGTGGATCGGATGCGGTGATTTGGTTTGTTGCGGCAATGGTCTCTACTCCGGCCATGGTGATTTCTCCGTTGCGAGTGAATAGAGTACGGCCTTTGAGCTTGTGTATTCGTGGACCGCTTCGTCGAAACCCAGCTCCGCCCCGATGCCGCTCAGCTTGTAACCGAAGACCGGGACATTCGGCCGCAAGGCTCCTCCGCCGTTGATGGCAATTCGTCCAGCCCGCAACCGCCGCGCGACGCGCAGGGCGCGCGTGCCGTCGGATGTCCAGAGATTGGCCATCAAACCGAAATCGCAGTCGTTTGCGATCCGCACGGCTTCATCTTCGTCGCGAAAGGTCAGTACGCTCAGCACCGGTCCGAAGATCTCTTCGCGCGCGATCGTCATGCCCGGCGTGACGCGATCGAAGATCGTCGGGGGATGGAAGCAGTTCTGCTCGCCGGTAGGCAGCGATCCGGTCAGCACGCACCGCGCACCATCGTGCTGTCCTTGCTCGACGTATCGACGCACGGTCTCGCAGTGCTGTGGCGTGGCGAGACAGCCGAGATGATTGTTCGGGTCGGTCGGGTCGCCCTGCCGGAGCTTGCTAACCTTGGCGATGATACGTTCAAGAAGTTCGTCATGCTGACTTTCGTGAACGAGCAGTCGCGAGCCGGCGACACACACCTGTCCGAGGTTATAGAAGATCCCAGTGATGACTCCGTTGACCACGTGTTCGAGCGGCGCATCCGGAAACACCACACTCGCTGTCTTTCCGCCCAGTTCCAGCAGCACACCTTTCATCCCGATCTTCGCCGCTTCCAGCATCTGCATGCCGGTCTGATGACGGCCGGTGAACGTGATCTTGTCGATTCCCGGATGCCGCACCAGCGCCGTCCCGGTTTCAGCGCCGGTCCCATGCACGACGTTGATGACACCCGGCGGAAGACCAATCTCATGCGCCAGCTCCGCCAGCATCAGAGCCGACAACGGTGAGACCTCAGACGGCTTCAGCACGACCGTGTTTCCGCACGCCAGAATCGGTGCCAGCTTGATGGCAGCATTCGTCAGTGGAAAATTCCAGGGCACGATCGCCGCAATCGCGCCCATTGGTTCTCGAAACTGCATCGTGACGTTGTCCGGCAGCGTGCCGTAGCATTTCCCGGCGATCTTGTCGGGCAGCCCCGCATAGCTCTCAAACAGATCCGCTGCGCACGGCACGTCGAATCCGCGCGTATCGCGAATCGGCTTGCCGACATTGAGCGTATCGATCATTGCGAAGTCTTCGAGCCTCGCCCGAATCCGCTCGGCCAGTTGCAGCAGCATTCGACCGCGTGCCAATGGATCAAGCCGAGGCCACGGTCCGTCATCGAACGCCCGTCGCGCTGCGCGAACGGCGCGATCGACATCTTCCGCAGCGGCCACAGCCACATCCGCCAGATGTTCTCCCGTCGCCGGGTTCGTTACGGCCCATGATCGACCGCCAGTGCCGTTGCTCCAGGCACCGTCGATGTAAAGCTGTTTCATAGACTTGACTCCAAAGTTTAATCGTAGGGTGCGTGAAGCGGAGCGCAACGCACGATTTGGGGAAAGCGTGCGAAACTGGTGTGTTTCGCTAGCGCTGCACACACCCTACATGAATCACTCAATCAACAGACCGCTAGCCGCCGTTCCAACTGTGACTCCCACGAGCAACGAACACGGAATGATCCAGACAAAACTGATGGTCAGCGGCAGGCCCAGGTCATTAGAGTACGCGATGCACACGGCGGTGGCGATGCTCGTGAGCAGTCCCAGCCAGGCTCCGAAGGCATTCGCCCACGGCACAAACAGCGCGAGAAAGAACAAGACAAACAGCGGTGCCGTCAGCAGGTTGATCACCTTGAAGCAGCGCTCGACCAGGTTTCCAACGAACAGAAGATTCAGCATGCTCAATGCGACGGCGATCGCGGCGACGAGCCATGTCAGGCCCTTGAGACGCGTCACCGTGGCAGTGTCCGAAGACGCAGGTCCGGATCGTCTGGAAAGAAAATCCTTCTCCAGCACGGCACAGGCTGAGTTGACACCCGATGACAGGCTGGAGAGTGCGGCAGACAGAATCGCGGCCAGCACCAATCCTGACAAACCCATCGGCATATGAGTCATAATGAACATGGGAAAAAGCTGATCGCCGATTGAATGCAGAGTCTGACCGGTATTAAGTTGCGGCGGATGAATCCTGTAGAATCCAAGGATCGCCACGCCGGTCAGTCCCAGTAACAACGAAACCGACCCATCGGTGACCTGTGCAACGAACAACGTCTTCCGTGCGGCCGGTGCATCGCGAGTCGCAAGATATCGCTGGATCGTCATCTGGTCAGAGCCGTTTGTGCAGACGTACCACAGCGTCGTCGAGACCATGAGAATTCCGAACGACACACGCGCGTCGGGGTCGAAGCCCCAGTTTGGTTCCTGCCAGTGACTCGGCCAGGCGGTTGGCCACCAGGCGCTGACGCCGCCCAACTGAACGGTGATGACCAACAGCGTGACGATCGCGCCGGCCAGCATCGTGATTGACTGAACCGCGTCTGTCATTACTACTGCTTTCAAGCCGCCGGTCGATGAATAGAGTGCCGTCAACAGACCGAGAATGACGCACAGCCACGGCGTCCAGTTCGGATCGAGCTTTAACAAAGGCACCAGCACGACACTGCTCGTCGCGAACAGAATCGTTGCCATCCAGCCGAGACGAAGGAGCAAAAACACCCCCGCGCCGGCCAGGCGAATGCTCATCCCCAGTCGCGATTCGAGCAACTCATAGGCACTCGTCACCGGTTGCCGCATCAAGAGCGGAATCAGTCCGTACCCAACGATCACGAAGATCAACGGAAACGCGGCAACCTGCGACGCCATCATCGGCCCGTGGCTGATCATCTCACCAGGATTGCCGAGATACGACAGCGTGCTGACCAGCGTTGCAAACAGCGACAAGCCCAGCGCGATCGGTGACATCCTGCGTCCGCCGAGCAAGTAGTCCTCTGCCGTCTTATTTTGCCGCGAGTAAAACGCACCAATGCCCACCATCACGCAGGCATATGCGGCGATCACCAGCCAATCGACGATTCCCACGGAAGTGTCTCCTCGAACGGCAATTGGCGGCGGCCACTTGGACGTTCGGCGAAAATCGTATTATAGTTCCGGCAGCGTCGCAAGCAGCGCGTCATTGGCGAAAGACGCGGGAATTGCTTCATTAGCGCAGTTGGATCAAATGATCACCGAAGGCGAACAAATGCATGCACTGCGTCGGCGGCAGAAGCACAGAAAGCTGCAGGGAGTTGCGTGAGGCATCGACGAAATACGAGCCATTCAGCCTGCTCGATGATCGTACCAAGGAAGAAACTGCTCTCCGGCGAGCGGGGGATGTCAATCCCCTGATTGATCCCACAGAGGTTGAAGAAGTTTTCAGTCTTCCGTCACCAGAGTTCAGTGAATTGCATTCAGTCAACCCAGCCGCTGCGGGCGATCGGCGTCGATGAGGCGGCCATCCGGCGAATTTTTAAGGAATGTAGCAGGGGAGTTCGTGTCAATTATACAGCGATTGCCGGACATTTTTAGATTTTTTCTTTCCAACAACTGCGCATTTTGCACGCATCTTTTCGACCGTTGTTCTTTCGGATTTCGAAATTCGGACTTCGGATTTGCGGCTTCGCCTCGCTAGGAATGGCAAATCCCGCTTATGACTCCATGACGTTCGAATTCGAGATCTTCGAACGAACTTTGCCCACGCAAATACTACGCCGGGCGGCCGGCATGAAGAACATTGACCAGTTTCATCATCGTCTTGTCTGCTTCAGCTTTAGCGGCTTCGAAGGTGAGCTGGCTGGACTGGAGAGATGCCAGTGTCGTATCGAATTCGTTCTTCCAGTTTTCACATTTTCCGACGAACCAGTTCCGTTCCTCGGGAGTCAGACGCAGGTGGTCCGCATCGATCAGGATCTGGCAGTCATTGCTGACGTTTTCCAGAAGCGTGATGAGTTCGGCTGAATCGCGAGGATGCTGATCGAACCATTCACTGCCAGCGTTGGCGATGCGATTCAGGTATTCGGCGGATGAACTCACATCGTTCGCCAGCAGTCCCGGTTGTCCCAGGATACTTCCGGAACCACGAGGCTGCATTTGCCATGTCAGGAATCCGACGAGCAGCAATGCCGCGACAGAGGTCAGTGCGATCAACAAACCACGGTTGCTGCGTTTGGTCTTGAATTCTGCCGTCTGACTTGCCGCTTGCATCTCTGCAGTTGGCGACTTGCCAAGCCGCTGCTTCACTCGATCGGTCGCACTCTGAACTTCTGCTGATGTTGGCAACGATGTCCAGTAGTCACCGCCATGTAGCAAAACATCTTCCTGCAATTCCAGCAAAGACTCGGGCGAACTGAAGAGTGTCCTGATTTGATTCACCGACAACGCAGAAAGGCCGCGCTGTCGAACCTGCAACAACTGTTTTTTGTCCAGCAGATCTTTCAGCGGTGTTGATGTTGATTCCTGAAGCAACCGCAACTCATCAATCACATCGCGTAACCTGAGCCCGACCAGATGCTGTTCCAGCCAGCCAGCCCATTCTTTGGGATCGTCAGGGATTGTCGTGATGAAGATCGTCATTTCAGTTTCTTTTCAAGGCATTCCTTGAGCTTCTCTTTTCCACGGCTGACACGCGTGTCAATCGTTGCTCGTTTGACACCCAGTTTTTGTGCGATGTCCACAGGAGATTCTTGGTCAATTTGCGTCCTGATCACTGCATCGACGAAATCTCCGCCCACAGATTTTATGCAGTCGCGGAGTGCGTTCAATTCTCTGTTTCGTAACTCCTGCATCGCTTTGATCTCTGCCGGATCACCGTTGCGACTTTGGACAAGGGCAGCGTCATCAATTCCGGGAACTTCATTGCGTGTACTCGCTTTTTTCCCGGCATCAATGACACGGTTTCGAGCGATCTGAAATACCCAACCCCGAAAATGCTGACCATCGAACGACTCACGTTTTTTCCACACTTGCCCCCACACGCTCTGACTCAAGTCCTCTGCCGCATGAATAGACTTTAACCTCGCGGTCAGAAACGCCAAAACCGGCGGCGCATGAATGTGATAGAGATCGTCAAATGCCTGGTGATCTCCGGCGATAAATCGACGAACGAGTTCTGCGTCGTCGCTTGATGGTGATTTGCCCGAATCCATGGCGAACACAGTAACGTGCAACCAGACGAGAACCAAGTGTCTGGAGTTGTATTCCCCAGGACGGATTTCTGACGATAGTGCAGCCAGGCGAGCGGGGGACGTGAGTCCCCTGATCCGCGACCTGAGTCCAATGACCGCGATCATTGATTCGCACCGCCTGATGTACACTGCCCGATTTTCACTCCACCCTGCCAATGAACTAGTCAAACCAAATCAGGGGATTGACATCCCCCGCTCGCCGTTGTTGGCTCAATACTGCACTTTCACTCGCACAGTCACGGGCACTTGAACCGTTTTCCAGGCCGTCCGAGTCATGACGTACGGATCGCCGGAATGATCGTATTTGACGACCCTGTATTCGTATGGTCTTCGGACGGATTCGTAGACCGTCACGTTCTTGTAATAGTACCGAGGAGCGTGGCAATAGTCTCCGGCTGAAACCGTTGACGATCCCATCAGAATCAGGCTCGTCAAAGCCACAGAAGCCACCAGAGTTCGCAAGTTCAGTAAGTGTCGCATTGTTCAGTTCCTTGTTCGAAGTGCCGGGTTTGAGTTGAATCGAGCGGGTTTCTGATCCGCTTCTGGCACTGAAAACGACGGGGCTTGCTGGATCTTCCCAAGAATTCTGAAGGAATTGTTTTGCGGCAGAATCACGACCATCGGCGAGCGGGGGATGTCAATCCCCTGATTGCGATTCTGTTTTCCGTTACGATTCGCGTCTCCATCCAGCGCGACGCAAACGCAATCAGGGCACTGACGTGCCCCGCTCGCCAAAGACATTTCAGGAAACAAGTCGGGAAGATTCAATCGCGGCGATCGTTTTCCTTTGTGTGGCGTAGTGGCAAACTCCCTGGTACACTGTTTTAGAACTTGCGGTTCCAGAGTTAGACCCTGCGTTGCAATTCTCCGCCGACGGAGCGGCGGATCTACGTAGGCGAGCCGCTCCGCCGGCTCGCAACCTCCCCTGAACATTCAGCGTTAACGGGTAAACCCATGAACCGACTCCTTCTGATACTCGCATTGCTGGCAATCTGTTCCAATGCGTTCGCTGCGGAAAAGTACGCATTGCTCATCGGCGTGACGAAGTATGAGCACGCTCGGATGAATTCCAGTGCGTTGAAGTATCCGGAAGACGACGCGAAAGCGGTTGCGGATTTGCTGAAGCAGGGCGGATACACCGTCAAGGTGCTGCTGGGCAAGGATGCCACCAAGGCAGCGATCGAAGCGGCATTGACGACGTTCAGCAAGGAAGGGAATGCGGACGGCGTTGTGCTGATCGGCATGTTTGGGCATGGAGTGCAGTACGATGAACTGGCGTACTTTGGTCCGTACGACACATCCACTCGTGGGCTGAAAGACTTCAAGGGCAATACTCTGCGAGACAGAAATGGCCAACTGATGCAGGAGCCCGATCCTGACACGATGGTTTCCATGCGGGCGTTCCTGGATGCAATGACATTGTCGAAGGCGAAGAACAAGATCATGTTGGCCGATTGTTGCCGTGAAGATACCAGTGCCGCTCGTGGTCGCAATGCCTTTGGGAGCAACCTGACCACTGCGGACTTGCCTGAAGGCACGGCAGCGTTGTTTGCGTGTTCTCGGAATGAACAGGCGTATGAACATGACGACTGGCAGCACGGAGCGTTCACTCGGGCATTTCTGGACCAAGTGGTCCCGATTGCCGCTCAGGGCAACGTGAAGGCGGGCAATCTGGCGGAGAGAATTCAGGAAACCGTCGAAGCCATGGTTCAGGAGAAGGCTCGAAAGTCGCAGAATGTCACGTACCTCAATAGCGGTATTGTGGACTTGCAGTTGGTGCTTCCGAAAACATTAACGGCGAAAGCGGATGCTCCAATGCGTACGACACCAGAGAAGTCACCGCCGAAATCTCCTCCCACGTCGGCAGGAGGCGATTTGATCACGAACACTATTGGGATGAAGTTGAAGCTGATTCCAGCGGGTGAGTTCATGATGGGTTCGCCCGATGACGAGAAAGATCGATATGAGGATGAAGGCCCTCAGCACAAAGTTCGTATCACAAAGCCGTTCTACATGGGCGTGACGGAAGTGACGCAGGGTCAGTGGTTTGCAGTGATGAAGACGAAACCATGGGAAGGCAAGGTGTATGTGCAGGAGGGCGAAGATTATCCAGCGGTTTACGTGAGCTGGGACGACGCGATTGAATACTGCCAGAAGCTGCGTGCAACTGAAGGCAAGTCGTATCGTTTGCCGACCGAGGCGGAATGGGAATATGCGTGTCGCGGTGGCAAATCAACGTCCTACAGCTTTGGTTCTGATGCGAGTGAATTGAAGGATTTTGCCTGGTTTAGAGAGAACGCATATGACATTGGTGAAAAGTACGCACACACAGTTGGTGGAAAGCAGCCGAATCCGTTTGGGTTGTATGACATGCACGGGAATGTATGGGAGTGGTGTACTGATTGGAAAGGAGATTACAGTGCGGCGGCAGCGACAGATCCCGTGGGTCCATCAACTGGCGCGGACCGCGTGAAGCGCGGGGGCAGCTGGTACGACTACTCCGCCGGGAACTGCCGTTCGGCGAGCCGCGTCGGCGGCGACCCGTCGATCCGCAGCAACGACCGGGGCTTCCGCCTTGCCCTGAGTCCGTCTGGCCAGTAGCCGGAGGCGGGGGAGCGAAGCACGGAGTGCAGGCCCGTTGAAGTTCGGCGAGCGGGGGATGTCAATCCCCTGATTGCGATTCCATTGTTTGTGGAACAGTGTCTGGTGCGAGCCGACGGAGCGGCTCGCCTACGTAGGTTCGCCGCTCCGTCGGCGAACTGTTTGTTGAACCGAATGCAGTGTTCCCCATCCGGCTTCATGCCTTGTCGTTACCCACATCTTCGTTTCCGGAATCGGCCATTTTTCGTCTTACCCGAGCCAACGGCGAGTTTCTGGTCCGGTTCGGCGTCTCACATCAGACAACGCCTCTTTCAGAATGCCCAGGCTGTATCTCCGCGACCCCATCCGGCTTGCCCGGATCGGTGAGCAAAGATGGTGGGCTAAAAAAGACCACGACACGCACCACAACCCCATCCGCCTCGTGCGGATGGTGGAAAAGATCGAAAGCATGGTGCGACGCCTGTCATTTCTATTGGGCATGCAGCCTCTTCGGTCGCGAGTCTCATCTCATTCACCATCCGTGCAAGGGGACTGTCGTTTCAGTCGGGGTTTCCCGTGGGCTAGGCTTCCAGCCTGGCATCTATTGAAGAAAACGCCCTGTTTTTAAAAGCAATGACAAGCTGGAAGCTTATCCCACGA
>JAYTAK010000293.1:0-1895 GCA_043737515.1 Candidatus Kuenenia sp.
AGCGCCTTTACAGGTTTCTCGACAAACGATTCTACCACAGCAACCGTGTGGAAATTGATCTGCTGGAATTGGGACTCAGAAAAATGCGTCTCGCCGCCAACTACAACACGGCTCAGATGAAGCGAATGTTGTTGAAGGGAATTGAAGAATTGGAGCGAGTCTGGGAACTGAAACCTCGGTTGCCCGAGGAACGCTTTCGCAAGGATGGCATGGGCAAATGGGTGGTCATGTTTGAACGCCGAGCGAAACGTAACGGCACAATCATTTCACCCTCCGCGACAGCAGTGATCACATCAGTGTCCACGCCGTCACTCTCGCAACCAGCCATCAACCCACAGAATCTGGAACGCGAATTGGTGAAGCGGGGCATCGGCCCCGCATCCGCCGAGGAACTGTCATTGTCGCAGCCATCGAATCGGATTCGTGAGATGCTGGAACTTTACGACTGGTACAACAACCGAGGCCAACCACGCGGCCCCGGATTTCTGGTGCAATCGATCAAGAATCCTGCAGCGATCACGTTGCCGCCCGGATTCGAAAGTTCCCACCAGCGACAACAACGCCAGCAGGCCAAAGAAGCCCAAAAGCAGGCCGAGGCCAACGTTCGCACCAAACGCGAACGTCTGGCACTCCGGAAACAGAATTCCCGACAGCGGGCATTTATGGCGTTCTGGGAGGCCATGTCGCCGAGTGAACAGGACGCCTTTGAGACCGAAGCCCTGGAAGCCGCCGACACCATGAAGAAGCGACTCTACCTCGAATCCAGCGGCAAAGGTGGCAAGGCGTTCGAGGTCTATCGCCAAATGGTTCTGATGGATCAGTTTGCGCGGGCAAATGGGCTACTCCAACCTAAAGATGGCCCGAGCCAATGAAGTGTTTCGCTTCCAAGCAAATTTTTCCAGTTGCAGGCGACACTTCACGTCAGATGAATTGCGACGGTCGATATGGCTAGGGCAGGTTGAAAAAACTACCGCAACTAACTCAGGACGGTTAGTCCTGAGTCAGTTACGATATCGGAATCTCTGCCTCCAGATTCGTCAAATCAAACGGATTCTGGCCCTCCCGCGGCGCGGCTGGAACTTGTGCAGAACGTGCCGTCGATTTGATGACACATCGCGAATTAATCCTCTTCGCGGTCTGACTCTTTCGGTTGCTCTTTCATCAACGCTTCGGCTTCGTGGAACAGGATCTCTGCGATCAACAGGTCGTGGTCGCCTTTTGTAATGGGATCTTCCTTGAGGCGAGTAATCAGCTGCGAGGCATCTTCCAGAGCAGCTTTCGCTTCCTCCGCCTTGCCGAGTTGATGCTGGGCCATGACGAGTACGGCGAGGTTTATGGCGTGGGCTACGTCGCTGGGCTTGTACTCTTCCGATTGCGCCACGTACTTCACTGCCGACTCGGCGTCTCCACTGCGGTAGGCGAGGAGTGCGCGGCTCGCCCAGGCCCATGGCGGTAGCGATTCCGGCACGGTTCCGTCGTCCAGCGATTTGGCGAGCAGGTCCCCGGGAAGTTTCACGAGATCGATTGAGTCAGCTCGCAACAAAGATGCCTTAATGACCCGTTCGGCGGTATGGGGTGTTTTTGAATCCGCAAAGTGCTGCACCATCCGACTGCAGAAATCGGAATAAATACTCGGATCGTCTGCCAATGCCAGCACCGGCGCAATTCGAATCCACACCAAGGTGTCTTCCGGATTCTGCTCGATGAGCTTCAGGCCAAACGGGGCCGCCTCACTCCAGCGTTCGGTCTGCCTGAAAACATCGAAGGCGGTCTGTGTCATGCCAGGTTGTTGCTGAATGATCCGCATCCAGGCGTCCGAACTCCAGGCGTCGGTGGACTCGAAATTCTGCAACACGATGGAATCGATTTCCAACGGATGCTCGCTCGCGGTGTTG
>JAYTAK010000294.1:0-4456 GCA_043737515.1 Candidatus Kuenenia sp.
CTCTCCACTCAGCTCCCAGATTGAGGAAATCATGAACGAGTTCCCAAACGGCGCTCATCATGAGCCGCAGATCCTGCGGTTCCCCCAGCCCACTCAGGCCGCGCCTTCAGAAACCAAATCCATTCCACCGGAAACGGAATCGACCACACGCACTGTGCTGGTCTTTTCGCCACGTCCCGGTGCACGCCAACTGCTCGCAGACGATGTCCGCAAGCGTGGCATGCAGGTCTGCGAAACGGACAGCCCGGATGCGATGCTGTTTCATCTCAGTCGACAGGAATTCTGCTGCTGCATCATTGATGATGCAGATACAGTCTCCCGGATTCAGGAGGTGAATGCAGCGATTCGAAACCATTCGAAGGCTGCTCAGGTCATCTGCATCGTTGGCGAAGACTCCCGCTGGGGTCGTGAAACAGTGCCGACATTCGAATGCGAAGTCCTGGAACGCCCTTATTCAGCGTCTCGTTTCGGAGCTGCGTTACTCAACGCTCTGCGACGCGGCGAACTGATCCGCGAAAACGAAAAACTGCGACGTCAGTTGCTCAACCGCAACCTGATGGATCTGGTCGGCAGCACGCCAGCCATGCAGTCTCTGCGAGAATCGATTCGCATCGCAGCCGACGATGACCGCACGGTCCTTGTTCGCGGCGAACCGGGCAGCGGAACGACACTGATTGCCGAAGGACTGCATCGCTGCAGCCGCCGGTCAACGAAGCCGTTCCTGCGAATTGACTGTAGTCTGCATTCCGTCGAAACGCTGGAACATCAGCTCTTCGGCGATAACACTCCGGATGGTTTCCCCGGCTATCTCAAAATGGCCGACGGCGGATCGATCCTGCTGGACAACGTTGATACGGTGGCTTTGCCGTTCCAGAAACGACTGGCTCAACTGCTGGAACAACGAGCGACTGCCGTATTACATGGTGGTCAGGAAGGCCCGAATATTCGGTTCATCGCGGCCACGCACGGTGACCTCAATCGACTGGCCATGGAAGGTCGATTCCGTGACGACCTGCTGCAACATCTCAGTGGCATCACGCTGCAATCGCCACCGCTGCGAGTCCGCGGCAACGATATCCCACTGTTGGTGGAACACTTCATCAGCCAGATCTCACTGAAAGAAGGTCGCCCTCCGCGACAGATCAGCGGAGAAGCCGTGCAGGTGCTGGAAAGCCATCCGTGGCCTGGCAATGTGCGTGAACTTCAGAACGTGATTGAACGCTGCTGCACGGTTGATGTGACTGAAATGATCGGCCCGGAAGATCTGCGACCGTGGCTGCAGAACGACTCGATCAATGACGGTGCAGAATGCGTCGGCATGACGCTGGCCGAAATGGAACGCAAACTCATCGAATCCACGTTTGCCCGCTGCAACGGCAACCGCGAAAAAACCGCGCAGATCCTGCAGATTGGTCTGCGAACTCTGTCCGGGAAACTCAGAGAATACGGCTACCCTCCTCGTGGCGGCCCCGGCTCCAATATCAAACGAGTCATCGCCGGAACCATCGGCGAACAACGCAAAGCAGCTTGATCGACACAACGAACAGTACCTCTCCCTCCTCCCGAAAAGAGCGAGCTTTCCCCCGGAAGCTCGCTCTTTTCTTGCGCCCGTGCAGCCGTTAATCTTGTGGGTGGCTATGATTCACGAATTCGCCCACATACCGCGCGAGGTTTGAGGATGGCACATTCGTTTAACCGCGTGGGCATCGCCCCACGCTTCGTATTTCAAATCTCAAATACGAAATTTCAAATCAAACAATCGCGGCCCGCTGGGCACGCGGTTAAACGAGCAAATGCCGACCGCGTGCGGGATGAAGACGGAGGTTTCAATGGAACAGAAGGAAGTCATGTCAGTAACTGCGACACCTGAACCTGAATCATTGCGGCTGCGCGTGACGGGGATGACCTGCACGGGTTGTGCGTCTTCACTGCAGCTCGCCCTTGAGACTCGCAAGGAAGTGACAGACGCAAGCGTCAGCTTTGCTGCCGGGATGGCCACGGTGGAAGGCAAAAATCTTGATTCGGGTGAACTCATTGAAGTGATTCGGGGCCGAGGTTTTGGCGCAGAACTGATCAGTCCTGACGTCGCTTCAGACCAGAACAGCGATATTGAAAAGCAGCAACTGCGAAATGAAAGCATCTGGCGTCACAGAGCGATCGTCGGCATCGGATTGTGGGCACCCTTGGAGATTCTTCACTGGACGGCCACGGCAATGGAATGGCACGGGCCATGGATGTCGTGGCTGATGTTCGCCGGTTCGCTGGTGATCATCATCTTTGCCGGTTCGGAGTTCTACCGGTCTGCCTGGAACGCGGCGATCCGGCGAACAACGAACATGGATACGCTGATCTCCATCGGTGCGACGACGGCGTTCACGTATTCAACGATCGTGTTGCTCTTCAAGCTCGATCATCCCACTTACTTTCCGGAGGCCGCTGGTTTACTGGGCATTGTCAGTCTGGGCCACTGGCTGGAAGCGCGCGCCAGTTTTCGGGCAGGATCTGCCGTGCGGGAACTGTTGCGCCTGCAGCCGGAAACAGCAGAAGTGCTGGACGACGATGGTTCAACAAGGATCGTCCCCACATCGCTCGTGAGGGCAGGCGACCGTCTGATCGTGCGACCGGGCGGACGCATTGCCGTCGATGGCCTGGTTGTCGAAGGAGGTTCTGCCGTCGATCAATCGATCGTCACCGGAGAATCTGCGCCGGTCGATAAGTTGCCAGGAGATCTGGTCGTTGCCGGATCCATGAATACGACCGGTCGACTGACAGTCCAGACGACTGTCGATGGCCGCCATACAACGATCACGCGAATCGCCGGCCTTGTTCAAAAAGCCCAGACCAGCCGGGCGCCGATTCAGCGACTGGCCGACAGTATTTCGGCGATCTTTGTACCGACGGTGCTCGCCATCGCCGGGCTGACGGTCATCGGGTGGTGGATTTCCGGAGATTTTTCAAAGGGCATCATTGCGGCCGTTACGGTGCTGATTATTTCGTGCCCCTGTGCGCTGGGCCTGGCAACTCCCATGGCCGTCATGGTGGGCACAGGAGCGGCAAGTCGGCGGGGAATTTTGATCCGCAATGCCGAAACACTGGAACGAGTCGGGCGCGCGACACACGTCGTCTTCGACAAAACGGGCACGCTGACTTCAGGCCAGCCGGAAGTGACGCTGATTTCTCCCGATGCCGACTACACTGAAGACGAACTGCTGCGGTGGGCGGCGTCGGTCGAAGCACCCAGCGAGCATCCGATCGCCAAAGCCATCGTCCGCGCGGCTGCTACTCGCGGGCTTCCGCTTGTTGCGGTGGAAGACTTCAGAGCCATTCCGGGACTTGGTGTCAAAGGCCTTGTCGAAGGACGCGCGGTGACCGTTGATCGCGACGAGCATGCAACCGCCCGTGTCACACTCGACGGAAAAAGAATTGGTACGTTGACTCTGACCGACCGCCTCCGTCCGGATGCCATTGATGCGCTGGCTGCCTTGAAGCATGCCGGGATTCAGGTGTCGATGTTATCCGGAGATAAGTCAGCCACTGCATTGAAAATGGGGCGAGAGCTGGGACTTTCGGATTCGGAGATTATCGCCGACGCGACACCGGAATCGAAGGCGGAGTACATTCGCGCGCGTGGCCGTGACGTGATCATGGTTGGCGATGGTCTGAATGATGCGGTTGCCCTTGCCGTTTCGGGCCTGGGCGTGGCGCTGGCAACAGGCACCAACGTGGCGATTGAAGCGGCGGCCGTGGTGATTCCAGGTGATCGAGTGCTGGCCGTAGCGGAACTGATTGAGCTGTCGCGGGCCACGCTCAGCACGATCCGGCAGAATCTGTTCTTTGCATTTCTCTACAACACCCTGGCAATCCCGCTCGCCGTCTTTGGTTTGCTCGGCACCAGCGGTCCGCTCTGGGCAGCCCTGGCAATGGGAGTCAGCGATGTCACTGTCGTCGGCAATGCACTGCGCCTGAAACGACGGCTGGATAAAGTCGAAACTCAAACGCGGCCCTGAAAACCGGGACGCCCTTCAAACCTGGCAGCAGCGAATTCCTCCAGACGGTCAAACGTCGGACTTCAACGGAATTTCTTCGGCCACATTCTGCTGCATCAATGGCTTCGCCGCCGAGTCTGGTGCGAGCCGACGGAGTGGCTCGCCCCTGTAGGTCCGCCGCTCCGTCGGCGGACATCTGTCGTTGCGGAAACCTTGTCAGCAAAACCAAACTCTCTACGTTTTCTGAGCGGACAGCATGACTCAGCCTCAGGTTGTCGCCAGAGTTCGCGAGCACTTTCAGTCGTAATCACCAAGCGACCTTTGGAGTGCGGTGACTCGTCACCGCTTTCTTTTTCAGGTAATTTGGCTCTGGAAAAGACGTCCGTTTGTCGTCCGGAAGTATATGGGTTGATTCTGTAGGCCGGACCAAGCGCAGCGCAGTTCCGGCAATTGCCAGACACCTGCCGGAA
>JAYTAK010000295.1:0-4454 GCA_043737515.1 Candidatus Kuenenia sp.
TAACTGTAATATCCGGCTGAATATCCGCCCGCGAAGATATGCTGGAACGAACACAAAAAGCGGCTTTCCGGCAATGGCGGCAGCAGGCTGGTGATCGACAATACGCGGCGCTCGATGTCAAACGGGGACTCTGAGCCGTTCGGATCGTATCCATAATGCAGTGCCATGTCGGTCATGCCAAGCTGTAATTGACGCAGCATGATTGTCGCGGCGCGATATGTTTTCGACTGTCGCAGTTTCTGAAACAAGTCCTCAGGCAGCGGTTCGTCGGTTTCGTAATGAATGGCCATCTTCATCAGCGTCGGTCGATGCAGACACCAGTTCTCCATGAATTGGCTCGGCAGTTCGACGGCATCCCATTCGACGCCGCTGATTCCGGCCGCATCGCGGAAATCGACGGTCGTCAGCATGTGCTGCAGTCCATGTCCGAACTCATGGAACAGCGTCTCGACTTCCCGAAACGTCATCAGCGACGGAACGTCATCTGTCGGAGGCGTGCTGTTACAGACCAGATGAGCGACAGGCAACCGTGTGCCTTGTGTGGTCACTGAACGTGCAATGCAGTCCGCCATCCACGCTCCGCCGCGTTTGTCTTTGGGACGGGAATACGGGTCCAGATAGAAGCCCGCAATCTGTTGCTGCGATTCGTCAAAGATCTCATAGTACTGCACGTCCGGATGCCAGATCGGAGCCTTGCCGTCGGCCGACTTTACCGTAATCCCGAACAGTCGATGGCACAGTTCGAAGAGGCCGTTGAGTACGCGGTCCAGTGAAAAATACGGACGCAGTTGCTCGTCGGTAAATGCGAATCGCTGTTCACGCAGTCGTTCAGCCCAGAACGCAACATCCCAGTGCGACAACGGACCTTCGTGACCATTCTGCTGAGCCAGCTCAGTAATCTCTTCCAGTTCCAGCCTGGCGACTTCGTGTGACGCTTCCAGCAGCCGGTCAAACATCTGCTGCACAGCCGAAACATCTCCGGCCATCTTGCGCGACAGACTCAGGTCCGCGTAACACTCGAAACCCAGCAGCGTCGCCTGTTCCTTCTTCAGCTTCAGAATCTGACTAATGAGCGGCGTGTTGTCCGTGGCACCGGAACCCGCGCGCGTGATGTACGCTCGGTAGAGGGTCTCACGCAGCGCACGATTGCGACTGTGCTCCATGAACGGGCCAAAGCACGGATGATCCAGCGTCATTCGCCACGGACCGGCTTCCGCAGTCGCGGCTGGTTTTTCCTTATTCTCTTCGGCACGAGACCACGCCGCGGCCGTCAAGCGTCGCAGACTGGCCGGAAGGCCCTCCGCATCGGCTGCGTCTGTGAGATCCAGATGAAACGCCCGCGTCGCATCCAGAAGATTGTTTGAGTAGTCGGTGCTGAGTTGAGTCAGTTCCTGTTCGATCGCATTGAAGCGTTCACGATCTTTGCCCTTGAGACTGATGCCCGACAGCTCGGCACTTTGAATCATGCGTGTAATGATGCGCTGCTGAGCCCCGCTGAAGCCGGACCATTGAGTTGCATCCCGCAGGGCGACAAGCTTTTGGTAAATCGCTTCGCTTTGACGCAGTTGCAGGCTGAATTCGACAATCTTCGGCATCGCGGCATCGTGGGCTTCCCGGAGCGGATCGGAATTCGCGACACTCAACAGATGCCCGACCGGCGACCAGCCGTATTCAAACAGCCGATCCACTTCTTCCATCGGATCCATCAGAGCCGACCAGGACGTCTCCGTCGATTGTTCCACTTGAGCCAGAACTTCCCGGCAGCGCGCGAGCACAATTTCGACCGCAGATTCAATGTGTTCCGGACGAATACGATCGTAAGCGGGCAGGCCGTCGTTGATCAGCAGCGGATTAGCATCAGAGTTCATGAAAGACTTCGTTCGACAGGAGAAAGAGCTGAGGAAAACCGTTGCAACATCAATGGCAGGGACTTTGTGAACCGCATGGCGCTGGTCCAATGCCACTTGGTTCAGAGCGAAACTCAATGTGGGCAAAGCTACTTGGTAACGTCGTGAACTTAAACGACATCTGTTGTTCGTCGGCCCAACGGGCCAGCCCTATGTCAGCCCGGGGCAACGCCCCGGGTTCGATCCCCGACACTGCAAAAAGCCCCAAAGGGGCGGCCATAAACCGGCAAATCCTGGTAGGGCCGCCCCGTTGGGGCTTGGTTTTCGCCATCATCTGATTCCTGGGGCGTTGCCCCAGGCTGACATAGATCCGGCCCGTTGGGCCTGAACACACTGGTCTCACGGCTGAGTAATCCTCGATCGTTGTTCATTCACATCATTGGCTTCAAACCGGTCTTTTCAGCACGCTCCGACACTACCAGCCCAGCACATGTGCGAAGATCAGAGGGGCGACGATTGTGGCATCGGATTCGACGATGAACTTGGGCGTGTCGATTCCCAGCTTGCCCCAGGTGATTTTTTCGTTCGGGACGGCACCGGAGTAACTGCCGTAACTGGTGGTGGAATCGCTGATCTGGCAAAAATAGCCCCACAGCGGAATACTGCGGCGATCCAGATCCTGATGCAGCATCGGGACGACGCAGATTGGAAAGTCGCCGGCGATACCTCCGCCAATCTGGAACATTCCCAGCGAATTTGTCCGCGTGGTGGCTGTGTAGAATTCTGCCAGCCATGTCATGTATTCAATCCCCGTGCGAACCGTGTGTACATTTTTCACTTCGCCACGAATCACGGCTGCGGCGTACATGTTGCCGAGCGTTGAATCTTCCCACCCTGGCACAATGATCGGCAGGTTCTTTTCCGCAGCCGCCAGCATCCATGAATCCTTTGGATCAATCTGGTAGTGTTCTTTGTACTTGCCACTCAGCAAAACCTGATAGAAAAACTCATGCGGGAAAAATCGTTTGCCCGCACCGTCGGCACCCGTCCAGACTTCCAGCATCGCCGTTTCCATTCGCCGCATGGCTTCGCCTTCCGGAATGCAGGTATCGGTCACGCGATTCATGTGGCGTTCCAGCAGCCCTTGTTCATCCTGTGGCGACAACTGACGATAATGCGGAACCCGCTCGTAGAAATCATGCGCGACAAGGTTGAAGACGTCTTCTTCCAGGTTGGCACCGGTGCAGGAAATCAGATGAATCTTGTCCTGGCGAATCATTTCGGCCAGCGACAGTCCCAGCTCTGCGGTGCTCATCGCACCAGCCAGGCAGACCATCATCTTTCCGCCCTGATCGAGGTGCGTTGCATAGCCTTTAGCAGCGTCGATCAACGCGGCGGCATTGAAATGCCGGTAGTGGTGATTGATAAACTGTGTTACAGGGCCGGTGTTTTTGGATGGCTGTGCCATGATGCTGGTCCAGT
Organism: Candidatus Kuenenia sp.; assembly: GCA_043737515.1. GTDB lineage: Bacteria > Planctomycetota > Planctomycetia > Planctomycetales > Planctomycetaceae > SXXK01. Next base: position 3,330 of record JAYTAK010000295.1, read on the forward strand.
CGAGAATGTGGGGTAATTTCGATACTATACTGCACTCGGCTATCGATGCCACCGCTCGTGGCCTTCAATCAGGCGGAAACAAAACCAGTCTCTCAGATGCGATTTTTTCGCGTCCACCCAAAAAAGAACAACTCGCTGAAATGACCGAATCGACGATGAAAAGCGAAGAGACGCCAGATTCACTGAGCAGCCTGAACGCGGAGCAGTTAGTACCGGAATCCGGCGTGTTGCTCGGAATCGACTACGGCACACGGCGAGTCGGCGTGGCGGTTTCGGATCGCGATCAAAGATTTTCCAGCCCGCTGCATAACCATGACCGACATGGCGTGCAGGTCGATGAACGATTCTTTCGCAAGGTTGTCGAAGAATACCAGCCAGTGGGTCTGGTCGTCGGCCTGCCGATTCACTTGAGCGGCGATGAGAGCGAAAAATCCCGCGAAGCACGCAAGTTTGCGGAGTGGCTCGGCACCGTCACCGGACTGCCCTATACATTTCAGGATGAACGCTTCACGTCGTTCCAGGCCGAGAAACTTCTGCTGGCTGCGGAATTGTCTAAAAAGAAACGCAAAGAAAGGATGGATAAGCTGTCCGCTCAGATTCTGCTGCAGACGTTTCTTGACGCACGCATCGCAGCAAAGCAAACACCGCCGCGTGGCGACGGTCTTGCTCGGTGAAGCGCCTGCATGAAATCATTGCATCCGACACTTTCCGATTCAAGCAATTCAGTATTCGGCAGGATCGCTGCGCGATGAAAGTCGGGACGGACGGGATTCTTTTGGGAGCCTGGTGTCAGGCATGCCGAGTTGATGCCGGATCGTGTCGCATTCTGGACATTGGCACCGGGACCGGACTGGTCGCGCTGATGCTTGCTCAGCGAAATCCAAACGTGACGATTGATGCCATCGAAATCGATGATGCAGCGTTTACACAGGCAGCGGAGAATTTTCGCGAGTCTCCGTGGGGCGAACGGCTGAATGCAATGCACGGCTGCGTCAGGGATTACTGTTCCGACACGCGGTACACACTGATCGCATCGAACCCGCCGTGGTTCAGTGATTCGCTGAAGTCGGCCTCGGCCAGTCGCAATGTGGCTCGGCATGATGACGGGTTGAACAGGATCGATCT